>JANNLP010000502.1:0-2853 GCA_031396905.1 Gemmataceae bacterium | reverse complement strand
CGTCGAGGCATAAAATACAGCCTGCACCTGCCCTGGACTGGCTCCCACGAGGAACAGCATGAAGGACGACGCGCCACTGCGGGAACACGGAAAAGACGTCAGGGCTGGGGCGCTGGTGAACCCGGACGATGTCGACACGTTGACGCTGGAGCCGGTCCACCCGGGTGTCAATGACGAAAAGTATCTACGCCGCCGCGAAGAGTTGTTTCATCGCTGCCGCCACTATCGCTTGAAGAACAGAGGTACGCCGTTCATTGATTATAACGACGAAGAAACGCGGGTCTGGAAGCAAGTCAGCCCAAAGCTAGACGAGTTGCACAAGAAGCACGCTTGTGACATTTATTTGAAGGCCAAACACGAGCTTGACATCAATCAGACCGAGATTCCTCAACTGCGTACGATTAGCGAACGGCTAGGCCCGGTCACAAACATCCATTTGGTGCCGGCCGAAGGGGCATTGCCATATCGCACGTACTACGAGTACATCGCTCACCGCGGCTTTCCTGTGACCCAGTTCATCCGTCATGGATCGCATCCGGAGTTTACACCGGAACCGGACATGATTCATGATTGCCTCGGTCACGTGCCGCCGCTGATGAATCGTGACTATGCCGAGATGCTGGTGCTGATCGCGCGAGCCGCATCGGCTACCGACCGCGATGAATATGTGCAGGCGCTCAAACGCTTTAGCTGGTTCAGCATCGAGTTTGGTCTGATCGAAGAAGCCGGTGAGACCAAGATCTTCGGGGCCGGCATATTGTCCTCCATTGGTGAGATTCCGCGTTCACTGCAATCGAACGATGTGAACCGCCGGCCGTTTGTCACGGACGACGTGATCAAACAGGATTACGATTACGACCACATGCAGGATACGCTGTTCATCGCGCCATCGTTTCCGTTCCTTCGCCAGGAGCTGACCAAGCTGGTCGACCGGCTCGGTATCAAAGTAGGATAGACACGGCACGCATTCATCGAGGTTGACCACCGTGAACAAAGACGACTTTCCACTCCGCAAGATCGATCACTTGCGTTTCTTCGTCGGCAACGCCCGGCAGTCGGCATATTTCTATCGTGATGCCTTCGGGTTCGACATCGTTGGCTATGCCGGCCTCGAAACGAAAGTGAAACACGAGGCGGCGTATGTCCTGCGGCAGGGAACCATTACATTTGTCCTAGTCTCGTCGTTGACCGACAAACATCCGCAGAATTATCGGCTGGCCAAGCATGGCGACGGCGTCATGGATATCGCCATCGAAGTCGATGATGTCCGCGAATCGTATCGCAAAGCCGTAGAGCGCGGCGCCAAAGGTGTGACCGAACCGGCGGCTTTGGAAGATGCTCACGGCGTCTATGAATGCGCGAGTATTCAGACCTACGGCGATACCGTTCACACCTTCATGAATCGCGACCGCTACCGCGGAATCTTCGCGCCGGGATTTGAGCCAATTGATCCCTCGCGCTACGAGCACACATCGCAGCGCTCTACGGGCTTAATGGCTATCGACCATGTCGTTGGTAATGTCGAACTTGGCAAGATGGATGAGTGGGTCAACTTCTACAAGAGGATTCTGGGCTTCAATCAACTCGTGTCCTTTGACGACAAGGACATCAGCACCGAATACTCGGCACTCATGTCCAAGGTCGTGCAGAACGGCACGGGCCGGATCAAGTTCCCGCTGAACGAGCCGGCCGCCGGCAAACGCAAATCGCAGATCGATGAGTACCTGGAGTTTTACGGCGGCCCCGGCGTCCAACACATCGCCATGGCCACGGGCAACATCATCGAGACCGTCTCAGCCCTGCGCGACAACGACGTATCGTTCCTGCGGGTGCCGCAAACCTATTACGACGAACTCACCAGCCGCGTCGGCAAGATTCAAGAAGATGTCACAAAATTGGCGGAGTTGGGCATTCTTGTTGACCGCGACGATGAGGGCTACATGCTGCAGATCTTCACCAAGCCCGTCGCAGACCGCCCCACGCTGTTCTTCGAGATCATCCAACGCCGCGGCTCGAAATCGTTCGGCAAAGGCAACTTCAAGGCGCTTTTCGAATCGATTGAACGGGAACAAGCGCTGCGCGGGACATTATGATTTCGAGTCGCCGACGATTGGACAATTGAGTAACCACCCATGCCACCCTATCTCCACCTTGGCAAGATTCCACCCAAGCGGCACACGGAGCACCGGGTCAAGCCGGGCTACAAGAACGAGGGCATTTATTACGAAGAGGTTGTCACCCTCGTCGGGTTTAGCCGCGCCTATTCGATTGTTTACCACCTGCGGCCACCGACGCGGGTCTGCAAGGTCGAGACGGCCGGCGAGGTGAAGATTGACTTCGCGCCCGATGACGTATTGCGGCACGTGCACTTGCTAACGAACAATCTGCCACGCGCCGGCAGCCCGATCAGTGGCCGCGTGCCAATCATGGGCAATGTCGACGTGATGTTGCATCGCTGCCGGCCGACGGAAGCCCAGGCCGAGTTGTATCGCAATGCCACGGCCGACGAAGTGTATTTCGTCCACAAAGGGCAGGGCACGCTACACACAATGTTCGGCGTACAGCCGTTTAAGACCTGTGATTACATCGTCATTCCGCGATGTACGACCTATCGCATTGAGTTTGACGCCGTCACGCCGCCGGAGCTGCTGATCATTGAAAGCACGGGGGACGTCGGCATTCCCCCGCATTATTTGAATCCCGATGGCCAACTCAAGATGGGGTCGCCGTATTACGAGCGCGATCTCCATGGCCCGGCGGAACTCGCGCCGCTGGATAAAGAAGGCGAAACCACGGTCCTTATTAAGCACTTTGACAAGCTGACGCGGTACACGCTGTTGCACCATCCGTTCG
>JANNLP010000491.1:0-6898 GCA_031396905.1 Gemmataceae bacterium | reverse complement strand
ACGGCACTCGCGTCTGAATCAACTCAGTTAGCCCGCCGTGCAGTATCAATGCCGCCGCAAGGATTGTGCGCTGGCGAAGCGACAGCGGCAGCCACCCGGCCGAACCAGCCAGCACGGCGAACGCGCCGACATGCAATAATTTGCCGACGCCGATTTCGCCAACTTTCGATGAAGCCAACGGACCCGGAAACCAGTCGCCCGGTGTGATCAACAACAACGTCCAGCCGACGAACACGGGGAGCCAAAGTTTCCAAGGCAGGCGGTGACGGACGAGAGAGGCAATATCCATGTCTCTTTGTTATGGAATGGCGTGACTGTGAACGATCCAGGAGTTGGCTACCTTCGGTCATCCAAACGCCAGCGACGTTTGCCGTCTAGTCGGGAAATAGGTGTTTCACCCGCGTCAGCAGCAACAGGAAAACAGCGATGGTCGAGATGCTGGCGATGAACCATTCGACCTCAACGCCGAACGGATCAGACCGCTTTTGTTTGGTCTTATCCTGATCGATCCTATCCAGCGCACGATTCACCAACCGGTCGGCTCGCTTGATCTCTTGCCTGGATCGTCGTACGGTCCCGGCGTGATATTCGTCAATTGCCTCCTGCAACTGATCGAGTTCCAACCATTCCGCGGCCGCGAGGTTGGCACAAGACCGCCGACCAAACTCCGCCAGCCAGCCGGGATGTTCATCGAAACGCCGGCCGATTTCCTCGGCCGTGAATCCGCCATGCCATTGGTTGAGCAACTCAGCTCGTCGCTGATTCGCAGTGCGATAAGTCTCGTCCGTTAACGGGTTCATGGCGGCGCTCCCGTGTCACCATGCTCAATGTATCTCACACCCGCTCCCACGGCGGCCTCCGCGTCCTTTTAGCTCCGATCCTCTGCGCGTGGATGCATCATCACTGCAAAGGCGGCAGTCCAAGCTGATTGCCAATGGATTTTTCGGCGAGCCGCGCAACAGCGAAGCGGTGGTGACCGAATTGAACCGTCGGCACATGGCCGCAACTAAGCCAGGCATTGGCGCCGAAGTTGATAAACTTGTGAAACTGGGCTTCCTCATCAAAACCGCAATACCTGTTAATTCGACTCCCCACTTAATAACCAAAGTGGTCATGAAGCAAGCGCTAATTGAGTGCGTGGCAGAGAGAGTAATGCATGCCCGATTCGAAATCGTAACCAACAAAGTGCCCTTCTGTTGCCGTGAGACATGACTTAGTGCACAGATGAACAAACATAAACGGAATAAATGGCCTCGCAACCCGCGCGGCACGGTCGAGTTGTTCGCAATACATATGGGTGGGCCGACATTCGGTGCCGGCAAACCAACGATTTGTGAAGGTCATGATCATGCGAAAGATGCATCAACGTCGCGGCTTTACACTCATCGAACTCCTGGTCGTCATTGCGGTCATTGCCGTATTGATCGGCTTATTGTTGCCGGCCGTGCAAAAGGTGCGCGAGGCCGCCAACCGCACCCGCTGTCAAAACAACATGAAGCAACTGGCCCTGGCTTTGTCGGTGCCTCACGACGAGTATGGCGCGTTTCCGCCAGGCTTGGGCGCACTCAACGATGAACTGTATCAGCGCCCCAACAAGCCGCGTGAAAACCGCGCCCCTTCTCCGGTTCGCCCCGCACCGAACAAACTGCGTTTCTGCAGCTGGAGCACCTGGATATTGCCGTTTGTCGAGCGCAAGCAGATTTTCGATGTAATGCCGCAAACCAATTACGTCGATGGCCGTGTACCCGGCTTGACCGCAACCACCTATTTCGCTTCCGTGGACAACGTGGATGTATTTGTGTGCCCGTCCGATCCACGATCGAAGGTACTTTGGGGATCGGGAAACCCAAGCGGCGGTGGTACGCTTTCGAATCGACCGACCACTTGGTATGCTGCCACCGCCGGCACTTCAATCCCTCGTTGGCTGGATTGGTCTACTCCGCACCGCGCCGACGGTATTCTCTATTGGCGCTCACGAACAAAGATGGACCAAATCAGCGACGGCGTCTCGAACACCGCCATCTTTGCTGAGCGCCCGCCCGATCCGTCCTTTTGGTGGGGCTGGTGGCATTGCTACTTCTTAACTCCCGGCGGCAACGGCGGCATCTTCTCCGAAGCCTGGGAAGGCGATAACTGCATGGGTGTCGCCCAGGAAGTCGGCAACGACTACACGACAATCAACGGCTACGGCGGAGGTGCCGCCTGTACCTTTGTCACCACTGCGTCGGGAGTCGTCGATCCGGTCCCGCCCAATATCGCGCGAAAGGCCATTTACAAAAGCCCCGGCCCGGCCACGACCTATCAAAACGCCGGTACACCGTCGAACTACTGCGACTTCAACCGCTTTTGGAGCCACCATACTGGCGGCGCGCAATGGGCCTTCGCCGACGGCTCCGTGCGCGTTATCTCCTACAACGTCAACGGCTTCATCATCAGCGCCATCGGCACCAAAGCCGGCAGCGCATTCCTGCGCGAGCAATCCATCAGCCTCAGCGAAGTGCAATAAACGCTCGTTGCGGACAGGACCGGCTCGAAAAAACTAGCATTTTTTGCGATCGTATGGCACGCGCGCCCTCGCTACGATCTCCCTAACCTGAATCAACGACCCGGAGCTGTGGGGTACAGGCCCGCCCTCAAATGCGCGATGGCATTGGAGTGAGGCAATTCCGAACTATGCTTGACTTGCCCTGCCGTTTGACCGCGATCCAGTGACTGGGCGACGCTGGAATGAACAGGCGGGGCACTTTTTTGAAAACGAAACGGCAGAATCGTCTGATCCGCAGGTTGAATACGCCATGGATACGGTCATGCGACTGCTAGCGAGTTGACTCTATGCTACACAGCCTTCCCGATTCAACGGCAGAATCGCTACCACCTGCGCCACCTTCACCAGCCGCTCCGACATTGCCGCCCTGTGAATTGCTCTTACGCGAGCTCCTGGATTCGTCAATATTGCTCGGTGAGGACTGGGATAAGCTCAACTCGGATACGCAGAAAAAGATATCGCAATGCGATCAGATCGCCACCTTGTTGTCGGTTCTGGAGCAGCATCGCCTTTTGACTGACTTCCAAGTCAGACGAATCGCGCAAGGTAAGATCTTCGGCCTAGTATTGGGCAATTACCGCGTCCTGGCTCACCTTGGCAGTGGCGCGATGGGCCAGGTATTCAAAGCGGAACATATGGAACTGCGCAAGCATGTGGCGCTGAAAATTGTGGAGATCTCGGATTTACATGACCCCGTTTATTTGCGGCGCTTTCGTGCCGAGATGCGCATGGTCGCGCAGCTTCAGCATCCCAACATCGTTGCTGCCAATGACTCCGGCAAGTGTCAGGAGCCGGGTCCCGCAGGGCGGACGCTCTGGTATTTCGTGATGGACTACGTTCCGGGAGAAAACCTGGAATACCTCGTCCTCCATGGCGAACGGTTCGAAAGCCACAAGACCTGCGACATTGCCCACCAGATCGCTTCCGCTTTGGCCGAGGCGAACCGACAAAACCTCGTTCATCGCGATATTAAGCCGTCGAACATCCTGTTGACGCGTGATGGTCAGGCCAAGTTGCTGGACTTCGGTCTGGCGCGAAACCTGTGTAGCCGCGATACGCGCCGCGGCGCCTTGATTGGCACCATTGAGTTCATGGCGCTTGAGCAAGCGGATGATTCCAGCACGGTCGATATTCGCGCTGACATATTCGGCCTCGGCGCCACGATGTTTTGGTGTCTGACCGGCCGACGGCCATTTGCACCAAGGCGAGGACTCGCGCAGGCCATCGCCGCTCGCCGGACCGAGCCGACGCCACGGCTTCGGCAGATTCGGCCCGACTTATCACCGGAATTGGATGAAGTCGTCGCTCAGATGATGGCCGCCAAAGTTGAAGACCGTCTGGAGAACCCAGAGTTGGTAATGGCCGCTCTTGAGCCGCTGCTGGAGGAAAGGACGCGAGAACAACTTGCGGTTTCACCGCGGCCGCATTCCGTGGCCGATCTGATCCTGGACGTGCCGGGTGCACCCACTGTCGCAGACCATCGCATCCTCATCATTTCTGATGGCGAGATTACGATAGGCGCTTGCCGCCGCGTCCTGGCGAAAATCGCGATCCCATACGATGTTGCAGCCGACAGCACGGAGGCATTACAGGCCATGAAGACCTCGGCATACGATTTGGTTCTCGTCGATCTCGAACTTGAGGGCATGGGTGGCACTGAGTTGTGCCGGCGATTACGAGGTAATGCCAGCGTGCCCCATCAAAAGACCATCGCCATGTCAGCAAGATCCAAAGCAGATGACGCAGCCCGACTGATGTTGAAATACGTCAATGATTTTCTTTCAAAGCCGCTCAGCGCAATACAGCTCCAAGCGCGTATATTGGCGGCACTATGCACCAAAGATCAACAGGACAATGCCGATCGCCTCAATCAACACCTCATCGAAAGTAGTCGCAACGCGACCGGCAAAGCATTGCCAATTACGCCATCCAACGATTCCTCGGTTTGGAACGTTTAATCGATTCCGCACGACAGGTCCGGCTAATGTAACTCCGACAGCACGGTTTGTTCCACCGCTGAGTGTGCCTGAGCCATCAAGCCTTAGGTTGATCGGCATTGCTGCGTTACCGCTCGGTCGACTGTTGGCGGGCCGTTGCAGAAGATAAGATGCCGTTAACGACCGGCCGTGGACGTCTTCCACTGTCTAGGTGTCGATTTAGTTTTCAATGTACAGGCAATTCACACAACGTCGTAGCAGTTAACAGGCTAGAGCTTTGCCCGCGCCTACGCGCTCATTCGCTCCGGCGCCGGCAGCGCTTCGGCCCTGGGCAACGTCAACACAAATCTCGTCGGCCCACCATTGCTTGCCTCATACCGCACGTCGCCGCCTTGTTCGCGCGCGAGTCG
Source organism: Gemmataceae bacterium (assembly GCA_031396905.1). GTDB lineage: Bacteria > Planctomycetota > Planctomycetia > Gemmatales > Gemmataceae > JAIBBI01. The sequence goes on along the minus strand of JANNLP010000491.1, from coordinate 2,006 downwards.
CCATGCCGTGGGCAATCCAAGACCTCGCCCTCGTCCTGCCGGGCGACCGCTAAAGAATGGATCAAACAAATGATCTACAATCGCCGGGTCGGGGCCGGGGCCGCTGTCTTCGATGGTGACGTGGAGTTGGCCGTCGATCTCGTCGATGCGGGTGCGGACCCAACCACCCGTCGGCGCGGCTTCAACGGCGTTGCGGATCAGGCCTTGTATCGCTGTGCGAACGTGGCGCGGGTCGGCTTCGGCAACTCGGCCATCGAAGTAATCATCGTCGATGCGGATGTCCCGATCCGCGGCAGTGGCGCGGAAGGTGTCGGCCACTTCACGCAGCAGGATCGATAGATCAAACGTCTGCGTCACCGGTTTGGCCGGGCGGGCGAACTGCATCAGGTCGGTAAGGATGTCGTGGATACGCCGAGCTTGTTGCACGATAGTGTCAAGCGCTTTGCGACGATCGGTGTCGTCCTCGTTCTGCAGCATCAATTGCGCTTGTCCGGAAATGATGGCCAGCGGCGTGTTAATCTCATGTCCGGCGCCAGCGGCGAACTCGGCGACGGCCGTGAGCTTGCGGTTGCGCAATCGTTCAGTTTCGGTTTGTTGGCGGTCGGCAAGTGTCGAATGGAGTCGGCCAACTTCGCCTTCGAGAGCTCGCAGCAATTCGCCGGTGTCGCGGCGATGATTACGCTCAGCGGCTCGGAGAAGGTCCAACAGCAGCGGTGCGTCGTAAGAATTCTCGTACGGCTGCACGGCGAGTATCGGGATCTCGTTAGCGAGTTCGCGCGCACTTGCTGCGTCAAGATTGGCTTCGGCCAGCGTGTCGATGTCCAACCCGTTGAGCAATGCCGGCTCGATAAGCCAGGCAGCGGCGCGGACGGCGGCGACGATGCACTTGTTAGCTCCGAGTGATTCGGCAACTGTCGCAGGATGATTCAGTGCGGATAGGGCGGAGACACACCATGGCGGCAATCCCCACCGGCGAGCTAGTCGTACGGTCGTGTCGAGATTCTTGCTGATGCCCATGCCTTTTAGCGCGGATAAGACTCCAATCCCTCCCCCGGCCCCTCCCTTTGAGGGAGGGGAGGACAAGACTAGCGCGGTCAGCAATCCAACAACGCGTGTCTGCGCAGATACATCGTCATTGACGAATCGTTCCGCCAGCTCGGCGATACGTAGCGAGGTGGCTTGGGCATCCAAGTTGTAAACTACGCCAATTGGTTGTGAGCGCAGCCGCTTGATGGCGAACCGCAGTAAATCCGCGCGTTCGCTGGATGTGACTTCGAGTATCGGTTTGTCGACGGATTTTTGGAAACGAAGTAACAGTACAACAGCACCGGGATCGGTGCGGACAACCGGGTCGTGCCACGGGTGTTTGGCCGATGCGAGCGCGGCGAGAGCCGCCGTGCTCGGAGCCAGCCAGGGCAGTTGACGGACTGGGTCGGCCGCGCGCACCGCGGTCTCCTTCGTCTGACGGCCCCCGGGCGGCACTACCGCACGGGGGCGGTTGCGTCACGCTGTCGCGGTGGCCGGTTCCATTTCGAGCTGGGCACACATGCGATCGATCAACTCTTCCAGGTCGAACGGCTTGTGCAAGAAGTCGTCGGCCCCGGCGAGTTTCAAGTCGGCGATCTTGTCTTCTTCGATCATGCCGGAAATGCACAGGATGCGCACTTCTTCCATGTTCGCGTCGGAACGCACACGCTGGCAGACTTCCTTGCCGTTGATGTCCGGGAGCATGACGTCCAGGACGATCAGGTCGGGCCGGTATTCCTTCACCATCATGCCGGCGTCGAAGCCGTTGTTGACAGTGCGGACTTCGAAGCGGCCGTCGTCTACCAGCACGCGCTGGATCAACTCGACCAACTCGACGTCGTCGTCCACCACCAGCACCTTGCGCTTGCCGCTTTCGAGTGCGTCGGTGGGGATGCCGTTGTCCCGCATGAACTTATAGAGGGCCTCGCGCGGGATGCGGCGGAACCGCGAACCCGGGACACGAAAGCCTTTCAATTGGC
>JANNLP010000320.1:0-12718 GCA_031396905.1 Gemmataceae bacterium | reverse complement strand
GAACCTGCATTGGCTCGGCACCACCTACTTCCTCACCGTGGCTGTTACTTGGGCGATTTTGATTCCGTCTAAGATTTGGAATCAAAGAAATCAGGAAGATATTTGGAGTCGCCGGCTGACATTGGCCGTTTTCGGAGCGGGCCTGGGCGTTTTCGCACTTTGGCTGGATGGCTGGAACTTGAATCCAAAGACATTCGGCGTGCCATCCGCGGGGTCGCATGTGGAACGACTTCAGGAAATCGCCGCGCCGCGGTCCGCTCTGACCACCGCGGCGGCTTATGTCAGCTACTTTGCCTTGATCTTTGGGCTGATGAAGTGGTGGCGGCTGGCGGATCGACGCCGGAAGTCGTGGTTCAGCCTATGGCCGGTCATGGTCTCCGGGTTCCTATCGTCCATTCTGCTGGCGATGTTTGAGATCGACAGTCACACGGCTTTGTCGAGTTACGGTGCGGCTGCCGCACTGACCACCGCGGCGGCACTCGTACAGTTCGTCAGCCCGCACGACCCACGCCCACTCGCCTTCCCCAAGCGCCTGCGCTATAAAGCGGCATAAGCGGAGCTTACCATGCGAAGCCTTTTTCTTCTTGTCCTTATTGCCGGTGCCCTGGCCATGTTCATGGTCGGCAGTTCGCGCGTGCGCTACATGGAAGACAACGTCTGCGCGGAAGAATTCCCCGTGGTCGAGGCACCGGTCGTCCGCGTCAAGCGCCCGACTGTTGTCGTTCAACACCCAAACATCAAACGCATTAGGCTCGCCAGGAATAATGAGCCGGGATACTCGTTTCCCGTCAAAGGCTATGCCCCCACTACTGAAGAGGCCAAACGAGACGCATTGGATCAGGCTTCACAAGTGGTGAAAACGGCACTCCGACTCAAGCACACGAGAGTCGATCAAAGTCAACTGGAAAAGATGATCACGGACACTCTTGATGTTTCCGACGTCCCTTTGGGCACGTCCGGTGGCAGCGAGCTTGGCGCCGGCAAGCAAATCTCGATGACATTTGAACTGCCCAATGATTACATTCGCGAGCTAGGCCAGAAGGAGCGCGGTTATGTCATGATGGAACGGATGGGTTGGCTCGCAAGTGGTTTGGCCGTGATCGTCGCCGGGCTGTTTGCCATCACCGGGTACGTGCGACTCGACGAATGGAGCAAGGGCTACTTTAGCGGTGTGCTCAAAGCTGTCGCCGTGCTGGCGGTGATCGGTGCCGGCGTGGCCGTGTATGTTCTCCGCTAGCGCGTCAGCGAACGGCGCGGCGGATCGCCTGGTCGGCGTGCCCCGATGCCCTGAAACAGTCGTTCCACCATTTCCAGGATCACAATATCGGGCTTTTCCCGCAGAATCACCTCTGCGTCCAGGTGATTGGATGGAACGCTCATCAGGCGGCCGCAATGTTCGGCAAGAAAATCACTGAAGCCGAATGAATCGTGAAAGAAGACCACCCGCGGCAATTTCTCGTCCGAATGTACGTATAAGTGCGAATCCAGGTAATCCAGTCGCGTGATATCCGTGTCGTCGGCCTTCAGTTCAATTCTTCTGGCCCGCGGATGAGTCAACTTCAAGTCGTCGAACGGCTCCGCTTCGAGTCGCCAGTAGCCCATTTTCCCCGGTAAGTCGGCATTCGTCAGGAACTTCTTCTCAGAATCAAATGCCGACGTCGGCGTCGGCTCAAAACCTAGTGCTCGCACCGTCGCGCGATAGCCGATGCGTTGCCCTAGCGGAGTCCAATGGGTGTCGGTCTTATAGTAAAGTTGCCCTTCCTCCTTAGATTCGCCCTCGATCGCGCGCAAATCGACAATCTGCAGATTTCGGTCGCGCTCACCTAATTGCCCTAAAAGCACATCCAGCGGTGTGGGGCCGACCCGCTTGCGTTCGACGGACGGCAAGTACTCTGGATAAATCGATTGCTTGTCGGCTGGAATAACGACCAGAAAGCGAATGCCGCGTTCGGCCAGCCAGGTGTTCCACTCGGGGAGCGCGGTCGCCCATTCCATTTGACGCGCGGGCAGCCGGGGATCGGTCGCGGGGAAATAGGTGTAGTCCGCCTCGTGATTGTAAAAGAGCCAGCCATCCTCGCCGACCCAGACGCGCGGCGTCGGCGACACACCCCACGTATCGAGCTTGAAGCGAGCGTGCCGCCGCACCTGCAAGTGCATCCACGCCACGCGATCCTCAAAGAACTTGGTGAACTCGTCGGGAAAGTCCTTCCAATCCTTGAAATGGCCGATGCGAAACTTCGGCGCTTCAGCTCGCTCTTCAACAACATTGAGGTAGGTCTTGAAGCAATAAACTCCAAGCGCGGTGACAAACGCGCCGAGCAGCGTCAGTTGTGCCGCGATTCGAGACCATCTGGCAGCGACGTCGATCACCGTATTCCTCAGAAGCGAAAGTACAGAAACGGGTTGTACGAGCCGGCGCATAAGCATGGCAACACGATCATGCCTAAGGCAGCACATGCCGCCACGCCGAACCACTCGACGGCAGCGGCACGCCAACGCGACGCATTCGACCGGATTACGTTGTTCTGAACCCACGGCACAACGGGTAAGCAACATGGAATTGCCAGCAGCAGCCCTGTTTGTACTTCTTTGTTCCAGAAATCAGCCAGGACGTAACGAGCCGTGCCGCCGCCAAATAGCGCAGTCAGATAGTCGTTGGCCTGTTCGAGCGTCGCCGCGCGGAAATACACCCAGCCAATCATGACGGCCACCAGCGTGTAGACGTGACCGACAATTGCTGGCAACTTCTCCAGCAGTTTGCCCAGTCCCAACCGTTCGACGACGAGAAATGCGCCATGCCACGCGCCCCAGATTACAAATGTCCAACTAGCCCCGTGCCAGGCACCGCACAGCAGAAAGACAATCAGCAAGTTGAGGTAGGTTCGCCCGGGCGCTACGCGGCTGCCGCCCATGGGAATGTACACGTAGTCGCGCAACCAACTCGAAAGCGAGATATGCCAGCGTCGCCAAAACTCGGTGACTGATTTGGCGATGTACGGATAGTTGAAATTCTCAAGGAACTCGAAGCCAAACAAACGGCCCAGACCGATCGCCATATCGGAGTAGCCCGAGAAGTCGAAATAGATTTGCAGCGAATAACACACCAGGCCCAACCACGCGAGACCGGCGGACATCTGGTCCACCGGAAGTCGAAAGACGGCGTCAGCGTATTGACCCAGCGTGTTGGCGATTATGAGCTTCTTTGCCAGGCCGATCATCAGGCGGCGCACGCCGGACGACGTTTGATCCAGCGAAAATGGGCGGTCGGCCAGCTGATTGACAATGTCGCGATAGCGGACAATCGGTCCGGCCACGAGATGCGGAAACAGCGCGGCATAAAGGGCGTAGCGCACGGGGTTCGGAGCAGGTGGCACCACACGGGTGTACACATCGACGACATAGGCAATGCCCTGGAAAGTAAAGAAGGACACGCCGATGGGCAAATGAACGGGCCGAAATTGAATCAGCTCGGAGCCAGCGAGCCAATTCACGTTGTCAGCAAGGAAGTTGGCGTATTTGAAGCTGATAAGGACGAGCAGATTGCCGGCAACGGCCAACGCCAACAGCCAGGGCGAATGGTACTTCGCCAATAGCGTTCCAGCAAAGTAGTTTCCGAGAATCGAAACCACGAGGATGATGGCGTATTGCTTCTCGCCCCAGGCGTAGAAGAACAGGCTGGCGAACAATAGCACCGTGTTTTTCAGCGGACGCGGCGCGACGTAGTACGCCAACAATACGAACGGCAGAAATCCAAACAGGAAGATTGTCGAGGAGAATACCATTCCCTGGTCCGATAGCTCACGCTTCGGTGAAGCGGCCTTAATCCATCAAGCGGCGGAACTCCTCAAAAAGATATGTACTGTCGTGCGGCCCGGCCGACGATTCCGGGTGATATTGCACGCCAAACACCGGTTTGGTCTTGTGTCGCAGTCCTTCCAGCGTGCCATCGTTGAGGTTGACATGGGTCGCTTCGACTTCGGCCGGCAGCGTGGCGGCATCCACCGCGAAGCCGTGATTCTGCGTCGTGATCTCCACATGACCAGTGCGGCGATTCAATACCGGTTGATTAGCGCCGCGGTGACCGAACTTGAGCTTGAAGGTCTTCGCACCATAGGCCAAACCCAACAGCTGAAGGCCTAGGCAAATGCCGAACACCGGCTTCCGTTCCACCAACGTGCGGATCGTTTCAACGGCATACGTCAGCGGTTCGGGATCGCCGGGGCCGTTGGAAAGTAATACACCGTCAGGATTGTAATCGAGGACTTGTGCCGCAGACGCCGTACCGGGCAGCACTGTGACTTTGCAGCCAAGTTGTGTCAGGCAGCGCAGGATGTTCCATTTCAGGCCATAGTCCAGTGCGACGACGTGTCGCTCCTGGTGATGCGGCGTCAATACGTGGGCAGTGAGAGCGTTGCCCGAAAGGCTTTCAACCCACGAGAACGCCTTGTCCGGCACGACCCCGCGCACCAAATCACGCCCGGTCATTTTGGGTGCGGAACGGGCCTTTTGTAATAGGGATTGGTGATCCAGATCAACGCTCGATAACACCGCCGTCATGGCCCCGCGCGAACGCAGCCGGCGAACCAACGCGCGGGTGTCGATGCCTTCAATGCCCGGAATGCTGTGCCGGCGCAGGTATTCATCCAGCGTCGCGTGAGATCGATAGTTGCTCGGCGTGCGACACAAAGAGCGAACGATAAACCCTTCAACGCACGGCCCGGCCGATTCGCGATCCTCTTGATTGACTCCGTAATTGCCAATGTGCGGATACGTCATCGCCACGATTTGGCCTGTGTACGACGGATCCGTCAACACTTCCTGGTAGCCGGTCATGGACGTGTTGAAAACCGCTTCGCCAGTGACCTCGCCGATGTGACCGAATGCTGTGCCTGAGAAAATGGTGCCGTCTTCGAGCGCAAGTTTGGCTTTTTCGTTAGTCATCTTCGACTTGATACCAATCGCCGCTACTTGGTCCAGTCTTCGATAGCAAGGCCGGGAATTCTGCTGAAGTCTTTGGAATTGCGGGTCAGCAATGTCAGGCTTCGAGAAAGTGCTGTGGCGGCGATCCGTAGGTCCATCGCCCCGATGCGGATTTGAGCTGCCGGGAGCCGATCCATTGAACTGGCCGATTGCTGGTCGAATTCGAGAACAGTCAATGACGCAAAGGTGTCGTACACGGCTTTCATCATCGAGTATCCATCGACGAGGTGACCCGAGTTTTTTGACCGATTCAAATAAGCATGACAACCCATCATCTGTTCATGAAGGCTGACAAGCGAGGCAGCGAGGTCATCATCCAGAACGTTCTTTAATCGCGCGGAAAGGAAGAGACACTCAGCGCCGCGCCTGCGCTGAAGTATCGACAAATGGTCGGTGTCGAGCAAGTATTTCATGGAATTCTTGGAAGGTCCGGGACTTCCATTTCCCCTGCGCGGATTCTTCGCCCATATTCCACGACTTCGTCAAAACCAGGATGGTTGTCCATAATTCCGACGATTTTCATCCATTGCGGCTCTCTAGGTTCGGGGTTCCGCTCCTGACGTAGTTTTTCCACTTCGCGCTCCAGCGCATCCAACCGTTCGAGTGTCTTAGCGTCACATGGCATGGCGATTTTATCTCCTAGTCCTTTGAACCTACGTCATGCTAACAACTTGGAATTATGTTTGGAAGCGCTTATTCACCAGCTCGCTACCAGCGCACCAACGCCGTGCCCCAGGCCAGGCCGGCGCCAAAGCCGCTCAGCACGGCCAGTTGGCCGGGTTTGAGCAGTCCCTGTTGAATCGCTTCGTCCAATGCCAGCGGAATCGAGCCTGCCGAGGTGTTGCCATACTTGTCGAGATTGGCGAAAACTTTGCCGCGGGGAATCTTCAGCACATCACAGGCGGCGTTGATGATGCGGATGTTGGCCTGGTGCGGAATGTAAAGATCGACATCATCGGGTGTCAGCTTGGCCGCCTTGAGCACATCTTGGATGGTATCGCACAAAATCGATACGGCCCAGCGAAACACCGCGCGGCCATCCATGTACATGTAATGTTGACCTTGCTCCAACAATTCCGGCGTCGGGGGTAGCCGCGAGCCGCACGCTTTTCGGTCCAGCATGGGGCCGCCGGCCCCATCGGCGCCCATGCTGTAAGCGATGATGCCCTGGCTGTCGTCGCCGCGAGCCAGCAACACCGCGCCGGCCCCATCGCCGAAGAGTGGATATGTCTTGATATCGTGAGGATTCAAGATGCGCGAATTGGCGTCGGCGCCGATCACCAATGCCAAGTCGCTCACTCCGGCTTTGACATAAGCGGCAGCCGTGATGAACGCGTACATGAACCCGGCACAGGCCGCCTGCAAGTCCAAGGCCGGGCAGGTGAGCTTTAGCCGGTCTTGCAGAATGCACGCCGTTGAAGGGAACGAAAAGTCAGGCGTGAAAGTGCCAACGAGGCAAAGATCAATGTCTTTAGTCGAAACGCCGGCATTGGCAATGCAGCGCGTCGCCGCTTCCCACGCTAAATCGCTAGTGGCCTGGTGAGGCCGGACGTGCCGCCGTTCCAGGATGCCGGTGCGTTTGACGATCCAATCGCTGTCGAAGCCGAAGCGTTTGAAGAGCTCTTCGTTGGTGACGACAATTTCAGGGACGTAGCTGCCGCAGGCGACAACGCGGACGCCGGTCAGAGATCGGCACGCCGGCCGAGGCGACGCACGGTCGTGGGCATGGTCGGACATGGTCTCCGAACTATAAGAAAGGCCAGACGAATCTTCGTTCCGACAGGATACGGAGGCCGAAAGAAGTCGGCCATGCTACGCACACTTCGCCGGACGGTTGAAATCGCTTCCGAACACACGATAACAACAATGCGCTCGATGAAGTGTCGATCAATCAACTCAAGCAATAGCGTGCCATGGCAGACAAGATAATTCTCGCGTATTCCGGCGGCCTTGATACATCCGTGATGGTACCGTGGATTAAGGACAAGTACGGTTACGATGTTGTCGCCTTCACCGCCGATTTGGGCCAGGGCGAGGACATTGAAGCGATCAAGCAGAAGGCGATCAAGACCGGTGCCGTCGATGCGGTTGCCGTAGATGCCCGCAACTTGTTCGTGGATTGCTTTGTCTTTCCCGCGCTGATGGCCGGCGCGCTTTACGAAGGCCGGTATCCGCTGGCGACTGCGCTGGGTCGGCCGCTGATCGCCAAACTCATGGTGGATGCTGCTCGCGAACACAATGCCAAGGCCGTCGCACATGGTTGCACCGGCAAAGGCAACGACCAGGTACGCTTCGATGTGACTTTCCAAACGCTCGCGCCCGATTTGAAGATCGTTGCTCCCGTGCGAGAATGGACGATGTCGCGGCCGGACTCGCTCGCTTATGCCAAGAAGCACAACATTCACGTTGATGCCAAGCCGGATAGCCCGTATTCGGTTGATCAAAACTTGTGGGGCCGCAGCGCCGAAGCCGGCATTTTGGAAGACCCCTGGGTGGAGCCGCGGCCGGATGCGTTTGCGTGGACCACCGATCCGACGAAGGCGCCCAATGAGCCGGAATGCGTTGATATTGAATTTGAACACGGCAAGCCGGTGGCTCTCGACGGCGTGACGATGGACGGTGTCCCGTTGATTCAGAAACTCAATCAAATGGGCGGACAACATGGCGTCGGCCGGATCGATCATGTCGAAAATCGGCTCGTCGGCATCAAGTCACGGGAGTTGTACGAAGCCCCGGCGGCCGTGATTCTGCACACGGCTCACCGCGAACTGGAGACATTGTGCCTCACCAAACAGGCGCAGCGATTCAAGACCTTGGTGGCGCAGGAATATGCCGACCTGATTTACAACGGACTATGGTTCAGCGCGTTTCATCAGGACTTGTTCGCGTTTGTTGCCTCAAGCCAGCGCTTCGTCGGCGGCACGGTGAAAGTGAAGCTGTTCAAGGGATCGGCAACTGCGGCCGGGCGGAAGAGCGAGCATTCGCTTTATTCCAAAGCGCTTGCGACATACGACGGTCAGGCCGGCGGCGATCAGTTTGATCAGGCGGCCGCACAGGGCTTCATTCGCTTGTGGGGCCTGGGCCAACAGACCCAGGCACGACGACAGTTGCTCAAAGGTGGAAAGGGCTTCGAACTGCCCGGTCTGCTCGCACCGGAAAAGTAACAGCGGAATCTACTCCGGCGAACCGAGTGCCGGGCCTTGCGGTTCTTTGCCTTTGGCCGCGGACGGTTTCACGGGCGTCTGCTTGACGGCTGGCGGGGAAAGTAGTTTTGGCGGCGCGACGGGAATCGGCTGAGCAATTGGTGCATCGGCGAGTGGCGGCTCCGGTGATTCCCTGCCGGCACGTGGATTCTTGGCGGCGATGTACGGCCGGCTTTGCACCCCTGCGGCCGGCGCGCTTGTGGGGGCCGCCGTTGTCTCGGTCGGCGGCTTGGCACTGCGATAACCCAGCAAGTTATATTGCCAAAGCGATTGCCGGGCGGCCACGCGAACGCGAAGTGATGGGTCATTGGCTGCGGCTTGTTCCAGGGCGTAACCGGCTTGCTGATTGATCGGCCGCAACTTAGCGATTGTCGACGCCGCTTCGGTGCGGACACCTGCACCTGCGTCCTTAAGCAACGCATCGGCCAAGACGGTCATCATTTCGGGAAACGCTTTGGGGTCGTAATTGCGTAGCTCTTCCGCGGCGGCCGAACGCTTATCTTCGTCCTTGTCCGTCTTCAGTTGCATGATGAGAGCTGGGACGTGTTCGGCCGGGTTGACTTTCGGCTTTCGCGAGAAGATGCCGAGGCCAGCCGGGGCCGGTCCCACGACTCCCAAGACAACGACCAGCGTGAACAACCATGGTGCATTGCGCATCGGCGACCTCCCGTCGCACCCGGCCGGTTCGGTCGGGCTGCATCATTTGCATCGGCTTGCATGGCAGCGCGGGTGGGGCCGACCGGCGACCGCCGCGTGAGGATCGTAAGACAATGAACGGCAGGGCCGGCGCACCCGGCACAAATGGTCGCCCAGTCGAACCGGTTGTACGGGCTGGCGAAACTCTCGGGGTCGTGTCATGCAGGCGTTGGTGATCGTGATCGTCGCCTCCGCCGCCATCCCTTTGGCTGTCGCCTGGCGGCAAAATCGCGGCTGGACCATTCGCCATGCCCTGGCCTGGAGTTGGCTGGCATGGCTGAGTTGGTTAGGATTCGCGGCCTATCCAAGCACCGAGACGGCATACGCTTCTTTGAGTTTCACAGGTGCCGCCGGCGTTGCCGTTTTAGGTGCTCGGCGGCCCGGCGTTGTCGCGTGGAACTTTATTGTCGCGAGCTTGTTGATTGTCTTGTGGCTGGGCTGGGCAGAAGGTTTGTTGTCCGGATCGAGATTGCAACTCAGTAATCTTCGCTTGTTGTTCGTCGCTGGGCTGCTGGCGGTAACACTACTTAACTATTTAATGACGATATCTGGGCCGGCCGCGCTATTGCTTGGCATCGGTTGCTGCGTGAGCCTGATAGCGCTTTGGAAGAATACCGCCGATTGGTCTGGGTCACACTCAAGCTTGGTAGGCTATGCATGTTGGCTCGACTGGTTTTTCCGGAAGCTACAGCGACGGGTGCCGCATCACTTCGAGTTTAATCAACAGTGGATGATATTTCGCAATCGCTACGGCGCGGTCTGGAGTGAACGAGTACGTGAGCAATTCAATGCTGCGGCGCGCCATAAGAAACTGGCGTTGCATCTGGGATGGTACGGGATAAGCGGCTGGTTGACCGATCGTGAAGTTGGTGAAGGCACCGCCGTCCTGCTATCGATAACCAGACGATTTCGATCGGAAGGGGAAGTTGATTCCGCTATCGCCCCAGACGCGGTTCAAAACGAAAACCATCGCGGTTGGCCTGGATTTTGAGATTGTAATTCGGAATGGGAATCGGCCCCAGCATGGCGTCATCGACGCGGCCTTCGCCGGTGCCGGCGGGTATGGCATAGCCATCGACCATGCGCACAACAAGGTTAGACATGCCGGAGAGTTTTCCGCCCAGGCCCGGCGGCAGATTCCACGACGGCGGCAACTTGCGGATATTCAAGCGGCGGCCGTCCAGGTCAAACTTCATCACGGTGGCCGGGGTGCGGTAATCGAGGTCGGCGCTGGTGATGTGCAAGTCGCCGTCGGCGACTTTGCCGCGCACCTCACGGACCATCACCAGGTTGTTTTCGACCACGACGTTGCCATGTGCCGCCGTCGCCGTTAACGCAATTGAAGGAACATGGACCGTCGTGTTCTTCGGTGACAGAGCGACGCGATAGCCGACTTTGGCGGGCGGCTGCGGCAAGCTCAGCAACAGTTGCACGGGCGTGTCGCCTTCCAAGGTCACGTGTTGCCAAACTTCTTCCGACACAAACGGCACCCGGCGCAACATGGCCTGCGTGACGTGCAAGCCGGCATGCTTCAACTCCAACATGCCGATGCCGGGTTGCCGTGGAAGCGCGCCGGCCACCGCCCACGCACCACCCCAGTTCGCATCGGTGACATGTCCAACTAATGTGATTTGTCCGTCCTTCTCGCTGACCATGGCGTCAACGCCTCGAAACGTAACATCGGGTTCGCCGACTTTTGAGATTGTCAAAGCGCCGCGTTCGAAATGCAACTCCGGCATTGAGGTCGCTTTCGCGGCAGGAAGACGAGTCAACAAGTGGCCGGCCGCGTCATATCGCAGCGTGAGATGACCATCGTCAATCATGATCCGCTTCGGCTCCGCGGCCCCGGCAATTAAGTCGGTCACGCCGATGGCGGCCGTGGCGCGGCCGATGGTGACAAACGGTGTTGAACCGATAGGCGCGTCAGCTTCAAAAACAGCGATGTTGGTTACCGCGCTTTCGCTACTCCCAAGGTCCACTGCGCCGACGGTAACCGGCACGCCAAGCACCGCCTGCAGCCGGGCCGCGACTTGGGCTGTGACGGCATCAGAGTGCAAATACACCTTCAGCGCGACTAGCCCGCCGCCGCCGAACAACGCGAGAAAAACGAGTGATCGCATCAAGCTGCGCATTCCGCCCTCCATGAATGCAGCTTTTTACCACATCATGACAAGTAAAGACACCCGGATGTCGCGCTATTCAGTTCTTCGCCGCGGACGGGCTGGTCTTTGCGCTTCGTCGCCGTCGTCGCCGCGTTCCGCAACCCGGCCCTCGACGCCGAGGCTGCGGCAAATGAAATTGACGACCTGCCGCTGATAATGCCGGCCAAAAATGCCATGCCGCGCGGTCGGATACACCATGACCTCGAAATCCTTGTCCGCCCGCTGCAGTTCGTTGATCAACTGCACGGAGTTCTGCACATGCACATTGTCATCCATCATCCCATGCAACAACAGCAACTTGCCATGAAGATTCTTGGCGGCTTTCACCACCGATGATGCGTCGTAGCCTTCCTTGTTCTCACTGGGCAGGCCCATGAAACGTTCGGTATAGATCGTGTCGTAAAGCCGCCAATCGGTGACCGGTGCGCCGCTGACGCCGGCGCAGAACTTCTTGGAATGGGTCAGCGCAAAGGCCGTGATGTAACCACCGTAACTGTGCCCGGCCAGCCCGACGCGCTTGGCGTCGGCCCACGGCTTTGCACACAACCAGTCCACCGCCGCTTCCAAATCCTTAAGCTCCTGTACGCCAAGCTTCTTGTATGCGGTCCACGCCGATTGCGCTCCATGTCCGCATGCCGGCCGGGGATCGACACGAAACACCACGATGCCAAGTTTCGCCAGCATCTGATCATCGACACGACCGCCGCCCCACGCATCGAAGACCGTCGGGCTGTGCGGGCCCGCATAGGTCTTGATCCAGATCGGGTACTTCTTTGCCGGATCGAAGTCGGGCGGGTAGACCAGCAATCCATCCACCGTGAAGCCATCGGCGAATGGCACCTTGACAAGTTCCGTCTTGCCAAATCGATACTCCTCGCGCGAGTACACCGGATTGGAATCGAGCATGCGAATCACGGAGCCATCGGCCGCCCGCAGCCTTACCTGCGTGGGCGTTTCCAGCGAGCTGGCGACATCTACGAACATGGTCGCAGACGGATTGACGGTGATGGCGTGCGTGCCCGCATCCGGCGTCAGCCGCTCAATGGCGCTGCCATCCAACTTGGCACGATAGCCGTTGATGCCGATGTGGGCGTCTTTGGTGCCATGAAAGTAGACCCATTCACCGGACGCGTCCACGTTCAACACCTTGCGCACTTCCCAGTCACCTTTGGTGACGGCGTTCATCAATGTGCCGTCCCGTTTGAACCGGTAAACATGTCGCCAACCCGAACGGTCGCTGGAATAGAGAAATGAACCATCGGGCAGAAAGTGCAACGGTCCGGTGTCATCGACCCAGGCTTTGGTCTTGTCGTGAACCACCTTTTGCGGCGGACTGCCCGTCACTGGCGCGAAGATGATGTCCATAAAGTTCTGCACGCGATTCGTCAAATAAGCGTAGGCCGAGTTACCCTCAGGCAGCCAGCCGATGCGGGCGATGAGCATATCGTCGGGCTTGTACTCGCCGAGATCGACAAACTTGGCCTCACTGCCATCAATGTTGACAATGCCAAGCTTCACGAGCGGATTCGGGTCGCCGGCTTTCGGATAGGGGTAGTTTTCCACGTTGAGCCGGGTGGGGATGTGGTTGACCACGGCAAAGTTTTTCACCGGCGTGTCGTCAAGCCGCAGAAACACAATGTGCTTCGAGTCCGGCGACCAGCGGTAGGCCTCCTCATT
>JANNLP010000471.1:0-13196 GCA_031396905.1 Gemmataceae bacterium | reverse complement strand
GTCGCCGTCGCCGAGGACGACGAGTTGCGCATCACGCCGGAGCATTTGTTCGCCGGCGTCTAGCAACAACTCAATGCCCTTTTGCTCGGCAAGTCGGGCGACTACGCCAAGCAGCGGCACAGAACGCCATTCCGGCAATCCAAAGTGACGCTGCAACGCCGCCTTGTTTTGTGGTTTATTCTGAAACACGGATGTTGTGTCGTAACGGAATGGAATGTGCGCATCAATTGCCGGATCCCAAGCGTCGTAGTCAACTCCGTTGACGATTCCTGCAAGACGATGTCTGCGCGCGATCAGCGTTGATTCCAACCCGCAACCAAACGCTGATGTCTGAATCTCCTCGGCGTATCGCGGGCTGACCGTGCTGATGAAATCGGAGTATACAATGCCGGCCTTGAGAAAGCTCAAGCCGCCATAAAACTCCAGCTTGTCGTGGGTGAACAACCACGTACCGAAGCCTGTGAGAGGCAACGCCGACGAGGCGAACTGGCCCTGGTAAGCAATGTTGTGAATGGTCATCAAGGTGCGAATGCGTGCATGCTCGGCCGAAGCATGGCCATACCACTCGCGCAGATAAGCAGGCACCAGACCGGTCTGCCAATCATTGCAGTGAATCAGGTCTGGCCAGAAGCCCAGGCCGCCGAGCATTTCCAGCAAGGCGCGCTGAAAAAAGATAAAGCGCTCGGCATTGTCCGGATAGTCGCGTTTAGTGCCGTCGGCCGCCATCTGATAGATTCCGTGCCCGGCAACGCGGTCGTCACGCTCAAAGAAATGGGCGTTCTCGATCAAGTAGATTGGCACTTCGGAGTTAGGAAGCTTTGACCACCAGACGCGACCGTGATGTGTATTGTTGCCGACTTGAATATTGAGATGAACATCGGTGGGTTCACACCGACCTGTTTCCTTCGCACATCGATACAGCGGCATGACGACACGGATGTCGATGCCGCGTTTCGCCAGCGCCACGGGCAGCGACCCCGCCACGTCAGCGAGGCCGCCGGTCTTGGCGAAGCCTACCGCTTCGGAGGCGGCCAACAGCACGCGCAACGGTCGAACCGTCATTTCGAACTAGCTCCGCTTAGAAAATCGACTTGTCCGATTCTACTGGCGAATCGTCCGGGCTGCGAGAGTGCCTTCCCGCAAACCTCCCCGATAGCCGCTGCTTGCGGCCGGGCGACCGACAGACTACAAACCACCATACCCGCACGATTCGCAAACCTGGAGCAATGCGACAATGAGCAAACCTTCCGCCGGCCAAATTCGCTCGGCCATCGACGCTGGTCACGGCATTTTGCGGCTCGCCCCGACGTGGGTGCCGCGCTCCTTCCTCATGCCGGGCCGGCGCATCAAACTCGCGCCGCAAGACACGTATGCCTACGGCGCACATCGCGGCGGCATCGATGAACGCTGGTTCGCGTCAACGACACCCTGTGCGAACGAAAATCGGACACCGGATGAAGGCCTCAGTTACATTGTCGTTGAAGGCAAGAAAGCATTTACGCTATTCGATGCCATAGCGCTGGAGGGCCAGGCGTTTCTCGGCGCGGCTATGTGGAACAAATTTAAGCGCTGGCCCGTTTACTCGAAGTACTTCGACAATCTCGGCCCAATTCCTCACCACATGCATCAAGATGATGCACAGGCGAAACTCGTCGGCCAACAGGGGAAGCCCGAATCGTATTACTTTCCGCCTCAGCTCAATAACATCGGCAACAACTTTCCGTACACGTTCTTCGGCCTGGAACCGGGCACCACTAAAGATGACATAATTCGCTGCCTCGACCGCTGGAATGAAGGCGACAATGGCATTCTCAATTACTCGAAAGCGTATCGCCTGCAGCCGGGCACAGGTTGGCTAGTGCCCCCGTGTGTGCTGCACGCCCCTGGTTCGTTCGTAACCTACGAGCCGCAATGGGGCTCCGACGTGTTCGGCATGTACCAATCACTGGTTGAAGGCCGGCCCGTGCCACGCACTTTGCTGACCAAAGACTTCCCAGTCGAAAAGCACAACGACAATAGCTACATCGTCGAAGCACTGGATTGGGAAGCGAACGTGAATCCGAGTTTCAAAGACACACATTACCTCGAACCTCTTGAGGCTGCCCGTGGCGATGGTTGGACCGACCGGTGGGTGGTCTACGGCAAGATCAACGGGCAAGAACTGTTCAGCGCGAAAGAACTGACCATTGAGCCGGGTGCGGTCGCGACCATCAAAGATGCGGGTGCCTATGGATTGAACACAACACAAGGTTGCGGCACCATCGGCAGTCAACCGCTACAAACCCCCGCAATGATCCGCTTCGGCGAATTGACGAGTGACGAGTATTTCGTGACCAGCGTTGCGGCAAGCGAAGGTGTCACTATTAGAAACAGTGGCACCGAAGCACTTGTGACGCTGCGTTACTTTGGCCCCGACGTTCATCGCGCAAATATGCCTATTCGCAACCTTTGAAAAAATCAGTAACGGAGATCCTGAATGCCGAATAATTTCCCCAAGCTGCACAACGCACTTTGGCCCGGCGTCGTCGGCAAAGGCTCTCCCGGGGCGGAGCCGATCATTGAGTTGGATACGATGCTCGATCTGACGGCGAATGCCAGCGTCAGTGGCGTTCGCTTCGATGGCGTCGATCTGTTTCTCTTCGCGCCGCATGTCGATATCGACTCGACCGATGACGACTTGAAGCGACTTGCCGACAAGGTGCGAGCAAAGAACCTCGTCATTGGCTCGCTGGTCGCGCCCGTTTGGCCACCTACCGGTGGCGGATCGGCAATGGGCAGCGATTCCGACCGAAAACAGTTTGTCGAACAAGTCCGCAAAGGTTGCCAGATTGGCAAGCGCCTACGTGAAATTGGCGTGCGGCCGCACGGCGTTGTCCGCATCGACTCGGCGTGCTCGCCGGGCGATTGGCTCGCGGACCCAGAGGCCAATCAAAAGAAGATCGCGGCCACCTTTCGACAGGCTTGCGATATCGCCGCGGATCACGGCGAAAGACTCGCGGCCGAAGGTGAAATATGCTGGGGCGGTATGCACTCGTTTAACCGGATGTTACAACTGTTGGAGTTGACCGACCGTCCGGGCACACTCGGCTTTCAGGCCGATATGGCCCACACGCTTCTCTATATGTTGGGCTACAACGATGGCCAACGCCTATTCCCGGAAAACTGGGAATGGGACGATGAAGGTACGCTGGATAGTAACCTGGCGTACCTGACCGCGGCATTGCGGCCATGGACCATCGATTTTCACGTCGCGCAAAACGATGCCACCGTGAAAGGCTCCGGCACCCATGATAAGACCGGCCGCCATTGTTTACCCAATGATCCAAATGGGAAGCTCGATATCGCGAAGCATGCCGGCTTCTGGCTGCGTGACAACTACAACAATTTAACTTGCCGCATCAAGCACATCTGCTGGGATGGCTGCATGTTCCCCAACGACGTGATGATGAAACCGGAGACATGGAATGGTATCCTTGCCACGATGATCGCCGTTCGTGAAGCACATGGGTGGAGTGAATAACGTGAAAGCGGCACTGTTGATCGCGGTAATGATAACGACTGCGGCGGCCGGAAACAATTTACCGGCGAAGCTTGAAGAACTAGCTAAGGCGCACGAAGGCAACGTGGCTGCCGTCGTGCAGAAACTCGGCGAACCGGTGGTATTTGCCCGGGATGCCGATGTTCCAATGCCGACGGCAAGCCTCATCAAGTTTCCCGTTATGGTCGAAGCATATTTCCAGTTTCATAAAGGTATGGTCAAGCGCAGCGATCTCGTCAGTTTGCAAAAGGATGACATGGTACCGGGTGCCGGCGTGCTGACCCCGCACTTCAGCCCCGGCGCCACAATGACTTTGCGTGATGCAATTCGACTCATGATCGCATACAGCGACAACACGGCAACGAATTTAGTTCTCGACCATATCGGCATTCGTCCCGTCAATGAACGCATGGTGAGTCTTGGGTTGATTGAAACCAAGATCAATTCCAAGGTGTACAAGCGGAGTTCCAGTTCAGTTGATCTCGCGCGGAGCGAAAAGTTTGGATTAGGTTCGACGACGCCAAACGAAATGTTGAAACTGCTCATCATGTTGCACGACAACAGGTTGATCAGTCCCGAAGTTTGCAAGGAAATGACGGAACACATGTTGAAGTGCGAGGATCTCGACAAGTTCCCGCGCTTCTTGCCTGCCACGACGCGGTTTGCCATGAAAACCGGGTCGGTGTCCGATGCACGAACGATTGCCGGCTTGCTCTCCGTGCCCAAGGCTGGCACCGACGCCAAAAAACCCGAACATCATTTTGTCGCTGTGTGCATTATGACGTCCAACAACAAAGACAAACGTTATGGTGCCGACAGCGCCGGCGATACGTTAATCGCCAGGATGATCAAAGAAGTTCACGATCACTTCGCGAAATAAGGATCACTGTCGATGGCAAAACCTCTCAACATCGGCCTGATTGGCTACGGTTTCATGGGTCGGGCGCATTCCAATGCGTATCGGCAAGTGAATCAGTTTTTCGACGTGCCGTATCGGCCCGTTCTGAAAGCCGTGGGTGGGCGTGACGTCAGCAAGGTGAAAGCGTTTGCCAACCAGTGGGGCTACGAATCCGTCGAAAATGACTGGCGGAAGCTCGTTGAACGCAAAGACATTGATGCAATCGATATCTGTACGCCCAACAATGTGCACTGCGAAATCGCGCTGGCGGCCGCGGCAGCCGGGAAGGCGATCCTCTGTGAAAAACCGCTATCGATGACCGGCGCGGAAGGGCGGACGATGGTGGCAGCCGTAGAGAAAGCCGGCGTCGCCAACACTGTGTGGTACAACTATCGCCGCGTGCCGGCCATAACGTTTGCCAAGCAACTCATCGATTCCGGTAAACTGGGCAAGATCTTTCACTACCGAGCCAAGTTTCTGCAGGACTGGACGATCAGCCCGGAACTTCCACAAGGTGGTGCCGGCTTGTGGAGACTCGACGCGGCGGCGGCCGGCAGCGGCGTCACCGGTGATTTGCTTGCCCATTGCATCGACACGGCGATTTGGCTCAATGGCCGATTGGATTCCGTTAGCGCGATGACGGAGACGTTTGTCAAGGAACGCCAACACAATCTCACGGGCAAGGTCGAGCCAGTCGGCATCGACGATGCGTGCGCCTTTCTTGCTCGTTTTGCTAACGGTAGCCTGGCCACATTTGAGTCCACCCGCTATGCACGCGGCCATAAGGCACTGTACACACTGGAAATCAATGGCGAACATGCCTCGCTAGCGTGGGATTTGCACGACCTGCACCGGCTCAGTTGGTTCGATCATCGCGATGAGGGTGCGCTGCGCGGTTGGCGCAGCATTCATGTGACCGATGGCGAACATCCGTACATGGACAAGTGGTGGGTCCCGGGCTTGCAGATTGGTTACGAGCATACATTCACGCATCACGTCGCCGACTTCTTGAACAATCTGGCGAACAATCAACCCACATCGCCGACCTTCCGTGAAGCGCTGGCTACGCAAGACGTGTGCGATGCCGTGCTGCAATCAGCGAAGGATGGACGGTGGACCGAAGTGGCGAAATAGGAGCCTATAGTCGCTGCACGAATTCGGCGTTCATATACTCTCATCACAATTCGCCATTTCGGAGTATCCGCATGCGCCGCTTTCTGGTCGTCGCCGCGTTCCTTGTAGCGTTCAACTCACCATGTCTCGCGGACGTAAAGCTGCACCCTCTGTTTGCGGATCGTGGCGTGTTGCAGCGCGGTCGAGCAATACCCGTTTGGGGCACCGCCGATGCCGGCCGTGAAGTTTCCATCGCATTTCGTTCGGCAAAGGTCTCAGCCACGGCCGACGAGAATGGCCGATGGAAAACTGAGCTGCCCGCGCAGACGGCCGGTGGCCCCAACGATCTCATCGTGAAATCCGGGGAGACCACCATCACAATCAAAGACGTGCTCGTTGGCGAAGTGTGGATCTGTTCGGGTCAATCGAACATGGGTTGGACGATGCGCCAAAGTGCGGATGCGGAAACGAACATTGCCGCGGCAAGTCATCCTAACTTGCGATTATTCGTGGTGCCCCTCAAGGCGGCGGGCGCTCCACAAACGACCGTCGCGGGTAGTTGGCGTGAGTGTACGCCAGATGTCGCAGCGAACTTTTCAGCCGTCGCTTACCATTTCGGACGCGATTTGCATAAGCATCTTAATGTTCCTGTTGGCCTGATTCAAACAGCGTGGGGCGGGACGCCGGCTCAAGCATGGACAAGCGACGAGGCATTAAGCGCCGAACCGAGCTTGAAGCACTACAGCGAATCGATGCGGCAGCGGGTGGCGACGTATGAGCCGGGAAAAGCCAAAGCCGATTATGATGCCGCATTGGAAAAGCACAAAAGCGCTGTGGCCAAGGCCAAAGAAGAGGAGAAGCAACCGCCACCAGCACCGCGCCTTGTAGGCGATCCGCGATTGTCCCCCAATCCATCGACGTTGTACAACGCGATGATCTCACCGCTGATCCCATATGGTGTGGCCGGCGCAATCTGGTATCAGGGCGAATCCAATGGCTCCCGCGGCTACGAATATCGCACGCTCTTTACCACCATGATCAAGGATTGGCGTGCGCGCTGGGGCCAGGGCGACTTTCCGTTCCTTTGTGTGCAACTTGCACCATTCAACAACGGCAACACAGAGGGGCCGCAATGGGCCGAATTGCGCGAAGCCCAGTTGATGGCGACCAAGGCATTGCCCATAGTCGGCATGGCCGTCATCACCGACGTTGGAGAGAAAGACGACATTCACCCGCCAAAGAAAGAGCCTGTCGGAACGCGACTGGCACTGCTGGCTCGGCGCATTGCCTATGGTGAAGAAATTGTCGCGGACGGGCCGATTTACAAGTCGATGAAAGTGGAAGGGAATCGAGTTATTTTAAGCTTTGATTCGGTTGGCAACGGATTGGAAGCGAAAGGCGGCGAGTTGACGGGCTTTACCATTTGTGGCAGCGACAACATCTTCGTGCCTGCTCAGGCTGAGATCCGCGGCGACACCGTGGTCGTGCGTTGTGATTCAGTTGAAGTACCGGTCGCGGTTCGTTACGGCTGGAAAAACTACTGTGTCGTGAATCTGTTTAACAAGAATGGCTTGCCGGCGACGCCGTTTCGCACAGACGACTTACCGTTGGTGTCGGGACCGAAGCAATAGTGAGAATGTCCGGTGCCTGGTGGGCCGAGTGACCAAGACCCACCAGGCATTTCGATTGTTGCCCAATACTAGCGTGGCGTCTGAACCATTGCTTCCGACTTCGCGTCGAAGAACGATTCGCGGATCATCTCTC
Source organism: Gemmataceae bacterium (assembly GCA_031396905.1). Lineage (GTDB taxonomy): Bacteria > Planctomycetota > Planctomycetia > Gemmatales > Gemmataceae > JAIBBI01. The sequence goes on along the minus strand of JANNLP010000471.1, from coordinate 5,883 downwards.
CCGCTCGCACGATGACGCGGCGGCTTTCGCTGACGGGTTTGCCATCTCGTGTCGCTTCCACTCGGACCGTGTAATAGTACGCCTGACCGGGAACTAGTTGAGGCGTGCTGAACTGGCGAGTAGCCGAGTGACCCTTGATCGGTTGGTCTTCAACGAAGAGGTTCGCTCCAGTTGGTAGATCGAAGATCAGTTTTGCCGCACCCATGGGTTTGATTTCGGCGGGTGTCTTTGGGTCAGGCAGTTTCTCGCCGGGTGCGACCATCGGATTGCCACTTGGATGGTAGGGGACTTGCGGCCCGTACCAAATCGGTTGTCCGTAGCAGCCGCCGTAGCAGCCGGCATAATGTGCCCAGTTGCCGAGGCATGAACCATAGCAGCCACCGTAACAGGCGGTCCCGCCATATAGGCCGAAGCATGAGGTATAGCGATGACCGGCACATCCGCCGTATTGGCCGTAAGCTACAACGCCATAACAACCATGCAGGCCATAAGCCCCGCCGTTGCCGATGACGCCGCTTTCGTATGGTCGGCCATAGTTGGCCTGGCTCCAGGCTGCTCCGCAGCCATCGCAGAACGCCGCCGCTTCCGGGCCGCTGGCCGTCAATGCCGCCATGAGAACGATGCTGTACATGAACAACCTCCGATTCGCCGACGGCTTTGATGCGTTCACCGACGCCGGGGCCAAGTGCCGCACGGCCGCGATAAGCCGTCAGGGTTAGGCTAGATGGTAAAGCTTGGCAAGCTGGCCGTCAAACAGACTTGAGTCCAATTTGCGCGCGGCAAAGAACTATGATGTCTGGCTGTACTGGTAAACGGACTATGCCAGTCTTACGGGTAGTAACAACTGTTCGGATCGAACACATTTGCCGCTCTGAATCATGCCGACTTCCGCCAGGCGACTCCATCCGTTGCATTCGCACCGGCGTATTTCATCAGGCGGTCCCACGTTTCCGTACCTGCCGGCACCTGGCTACCGGCACGGTCGAGCGCATCCAATACATCCTTAGCACTCGCAAAACCACCAGCCGTCCAACGCTCGAGGATGTCGCGCACGGCAGTCGGCAACGGTCGTGGCGGTTTCGCCAACTTCCGCTTGGGACTCAGCGCCGCCCACTCCGTAGCGAGCCGGCCCATTGCAATCAAATCATCGGCAACCGCCGCTTGCGGTTTAGCGCCCGACAACCACAACGGTTCTCCAACGCCCGTCAACTTGACCAAACCTTCCGAAGTCAACACGATGGATCGGGACGCGATCGCGCCGTGAACCAAGCCCGCTTCATGTGCGGCGGCCAATCCCAGCAACGATTGACATGCGAGCCGGAACCATGCGCCGGGCACGGCTGCCAAGCTTGGCCACTCATGTGCGGGCAATCCCGTCAACCACTCTTGAAGCGCCGCCGGCCGGTCGTTGATATCCAACACTTCAATCGTCGCGGCGACGTGTGGGTGTTGCAGTTCCACCAGTGTTTTGAATCGCTCGCGGAACTCATTGGCTTTGGCTGCATCAATCATCGCGGCTTCGGTGAGATGCCGCAACACGACCGGCCCGGCAAGCGTGCCGGAGCGCGGATCGATGACGCGATACACCGACTCGAATGGTGTGACGTGTAACCTGTCAATGACGCCAAGTGGCCCGATGCTAAGACCATCCACGTTGCCGGCTTCAATCAATGCCATTTGATAGACGGTCAGTTTGCCACTTGCTAATAACGCTTGCCGAAGCGAACGACGCTGTCGCCGGGATTCCATGAATAACGTGTTCAGCGTGCCATCGTCTACCAGGTCTAGTGCGCGCAACAGGTCGCCGAGTTTTTTATCGCCCGGATCGAGGTCGTTGGTCATCTTCAGAATGGCGGCGTTATCACTCGACGATTGCTGCTTTGCACTCTTAGGAGACTCGTTGCTGAGGCCGCTGGGGAGAATATCCGGGCCATCTCCGGTCATTCGCATCGAAGAAGTGCCGGCCAACTCCTTGAGCCTATAGCGAAACCAATCCCGCATATCGGTCGGCTGATAGGCGGTTTCATTCTTGTCCTGCTCACGGAACGCTTCTTTTTGTTGCAACTCGGCAGCCTGGCGCGCCAAGTGTGCCCCCGCGGCGTCAATTTCGCGCGCTGCGGCCTCCGTATCACCGGGCTTGCGAGCGATGCGCACCTCATTTTGCACCGCGCCGGCCTTCATCTCCGATATCTTGCCCTGCCAATCGATCAACTGTTGGCGGAACGCGGTGACCGTGTGCCGATGGTCGTTGCGGGCCTTGGCCAAACCGGACTGTTGCTCGCGTAACCGCTCTGTCTCGGAGACGACTTGCGTTCGCAGCGATTCCAAATCCTCGTAGCTTTGCCTTGCGTAATCGTGCAACTCGGCAACGTGATTCTTAAGTTGCTCGCGGGCTTGGCCAAGTCGGTCCAAGGCGGCCGATCCGCGCAGTTCCAACTCGGGCAACGCTTGCTGGATGGCGGCGGCCTGGGTTTGCACTTCCGTCTTGAATTGTTGCAACTCACCGCGCGTGCGCACCAGATTCTCGGCCGCGACACGATGTTCTTCGTCCCAGCGCGTCTTCATTTCGTGTCGCTGTTTGCGATCCATTGCCAACGACTTGCCAGCTTCCTTGATGCGCTCGGCGAGACGCAGGCAGTTTTCCTCCCGCGCCTGCAATTCCTGGCCGATGGCTTTCAGTTGTGCCGCGCGCACGTCCAAATCCTGCCGCGTCAAATGGAGATCCGCGTCCACCTTCTGCCGATCGTTGTCCAGATTCGCGACCCGCGCGGCGATCTGCCGCGCCAGTTCATCAGTGGCCTGATGTTTGGCGGCCAACTCGTCGGCCCGGCGCAACAGTTGAGCCTGCAATTCCTGCCGGGCCATGTCGCTTTCGTGAAGTGCGATCTCACGGTCAGCCAGATTCTTCTGGTCGGTTTCAATGCGCTGTTGCAATTCCAAGAGCTGCGAAGCTTTAGCCCGCAGCGTTCCTGCTTGTTCCACATGTTCGGCACTGCGGGAGTCAGCCTCCGCGAGTTGCTGCGCGAGCGTTGCCTGGTCGGCCATCAGCTTGCGCCGGTCGGATTCCATCTGCGCAAATGATGACTCGAGTTGCTTCTGCTGTTGTTCGAATTCCTGCCGCGCCTTGCGAAAAGCGTCGTTGGCGGCAATCAATTGCGCGGATTGTTGTTCGTGGGCATGCTGCCGTTCGACAAACGCCTGCTCCAGCGTTTCCTGGCGCCCGCGTTGATCGGCGATGGCCTGAGCTTCGACCCGCAGTTCTTCACGCAGTCGTTCAAGCTTGGCTTTCACGGCGACAAGGATTGACTGCTGCCCCTCGGTGGTCGCTGACCTCTCGGCCAACTGATTTGTGCTGGCTTCGAGGTCGGCCTTCAGTTGGCGTACACGTTCTTCCTCTTCGCGCAACCGCTGCTCGGCGAGCGCGGCTTGGCCGTGCTTGTCCTCCAGCGACCGCATATCCAACAAAACCTGTTGTGCTTGCTGTTCAAGCTCGGCGGTGCGGCCGACGACTTGTTTTTCGCGGTTTTCCAACGCTTCGCGGAAACGATCGAGCCGGGCCAGATCTTCCCGATGAACGCGCACGGCTTCATCGACGGCTCCGCGGTCCACCGCCCAACGCTGCTCGCGAGCTTTAACATCGTTGGCCTGTGCTATGACTTGTTCGCGCAGTCCATGAATCTGCGTGGTGGCCACGTCTACGGCCTGTTGCCGCTGATCGAGTTGTTCTCGCTCGCGCTTGGCCGTCTCTTCTCGCATCGTCAACTCAGCGAAACGGCTATCAAGTTGTTGTTGCTTCAGGAACATGTCCCGGTCGCGGGCATCCTGTTGCATCTTTTGATTGATAAGGTCCTGAGCCTGCTTGCCCAGTTCGATGCGTGTGCGCTCCAGGCGCTCTTCATGCGTTCGGAGCAGGGTGTCTTGCCGTTCAGCGTCGGCCATTCGCTGGTTGACGTTGGCCCGCGCCACTTCGAGTTCGGATTGGCCAAGTCGAATGCGCTCCTGATCCTGACGCATCTGGACTTCGAGAAGTTCCAGCTGCCGGGCCTTGGTATCAATCAAAGGCAACGATTGCTCGACATGCTTTTCCCGGCTCGATAGGTCCTGCTCGCGGGCTTCCAGCGTGGCACGCTGGCGGTCTAGCCGGGCCAGGTCTTCGCGATGAACGCGAATCTCCGCCTCCATTGCCGTGCGGTCGGCGGCCTGTTGGTGCTCTCGTTCGTCAACGTCGCGTTGGCGTTGATCCAACTCGACTTCACGCGCGGTGTATTGATGCCGGCCCGCTTCCTCGACTGAGCGGCGACGTTCTCGAGCTGTCTCCAATTCCGCTTCGAGTTGCGTTTCGCGCTCTGTCCAAGTCATCCGCCGCGATTGCTCTTCTTCATCAAGTGCGTTTTGACGGCTGACGATTTCGCGCGATTGCTGCTTCAGTCGTTCGGATTCTTCCTGCAACTGTCGCATAGCGCCGGATTTTTCAGCGGGGCGTTCGGCAATCGCCACGCGCTCTCCGATGGGGATGTTAAACGACCACGGCTTGGTCGCCGCCGCGGCCGGCATGGCCGCCTGCGCCGGCACATGGACGCGAATCTCGGCCGCTCCGATGCCGATGGCGTCGCCGTTGGTCAGCGGTGTGTGGTGAATCGTTTTGCCGTTGACGGTGAGTTTGAGATTTGGAGCCAGGCGGCGTAAGCGGATGCCGTCCTCCGTGCGCGCAATGACACCAAGGACCGGCGGCAAATCCGGCCCTGGTATGACGAGATCGCAGCCCGCGACGCTGCCGATGAGATACTCGGCCGCGGTGACTTCGTGAAAGCTCGGTCGGCTGCCCGGCAGCCGGACTTCGAGGCGAACGGGTGTATCGGCGGTGGCCATGCCATCGATCCGGTGAGGTCGTTTCAGGCTTCCTTGCGCTGTCAACCGGCGTCGGTCGCGGCGTTTGTCCGCGATTGGAACGGATTTACGCAGTTTTGAAAAGCCCAATGCCAGCATCAGTACACCCACCCTGTCACCTCTTCCCCTAACTCCGGCTGGACTTCGACGACTCAAAGCCGGTCTTCAATCGCTTATCGAATCGCGGACATGCGTCCCTGGTCGCGCCGCGGCGATGGTTGGAGATTCAGCGCGCGATGCCACACGATCGCGCAAAGTTGGCGAAGTCCGAACGGGAGCGATTGAATGTTGGCTCGCGTTCCAGCGAGCCGGGGTGACCTGTGTTTCAGGATCGTTTCGCGATCATCCACGCGTGTTGACCTCGCATCATGCAAGGACACCTGGAGTGCCAGGAATGCGGCGCGAAGTGTTGGTTCGCCCGCGGTGTTTCGCACACTCAGCTAGTGGAGATCGAAAGTACAACCAGGACGGTTGCACGACGATTTCCACACCCAACACAATCAACTGAGCGACTTTGAATCCCCGCTTGATCGCAACGGCTCTCGCCGTTGCACGGGTCATCGCAGGTTCGAGGGAGTGGTGGTAGGCGGAGTAGTTCATGCGATCATGCCATCGAAGATGGTTATTTGACTCCCAGTTCGGATTCGCCAAGTCAGATGTTGGATCCGAAGATGTCGCTAACTTCGCAGATGACGAACCAAGTCCGGACAAGGTTCTTCACCCGCTCCATCAACGCAATCCCCGGATCAACAGTTGGATCGACGCTAACGCCTGGCTGGATCCAAAGCTGGCAGCAGCGTCAATCTATCGGCCGTTGAAGCCGATATGTACAAATATACACCAACATTCGGATTTGTCAAGAGAATTGCGTTAAGAAAGCGGAATATGGGATGCTCGACCGGCAGCAAAGCCGTCACTTCGTGGAACGGCCGGGTTGGTGGGTTAATCGGATGAGACGTCAGGGCAGTTGCGGTTTGTTCATCCCGGAGGGATGAC
>JANNLP010000450.1:0-4187 GCA_031396905.1 Gemmataceae bacterium | reverse complement strand
CCCTTCTCGATATGAACGCACGAGATCGCATAGAATTGCGTAAGGCCGGAACCGATGTGGACTCGGCCGACGACCAACTCGATTGATCTGACGGTTCGTCACATGGCTTTGTCCAGGCGTTGACACGCCTTGCTACGACTACCCGCCCTCCGGGCGAAAACAAATTGGAGGTTCTTGCCGAGAACGGAGTGAGTAGCGTGCGTGCAGGGCCGCGTTTGATTTCAGGCCGGTTCACCGGCCTTGCCGCGCTTCGCGGTGTAGGCCCGTCCTTCAGGGCGGGTCAATCCAACGCCATCCAATTGTTCTCAACCCCGTTTACGGGTTTCTCCGCGGGTCGGCTTTAGCCGGATCGCTCAAGCGAAACAGCGAGAAACCCCGTGAACGGGTTTCCAAAAACGTTTGTTGCCTTCCGCCTACACCGTTGACGCGGAAAGCCACGTGAACGGTGCTGAAGAGCACCCGCCGCAACAACCAACCCGACGAACCCCGATTTATGCGATTCGTTCCAAAGCCCCTACGGGGGCGACATAGCCTAGCCCAGGGCAAGCGCCGCTTCGGCGCCGCCCTGGGTTGGCATCGCAAAACAATTCTTCCCAGCCCTGTAGGGGCGGCATCACGTTGTCTCAATAGCTCCTTAGCTTCTGTCAAGTTGCCCATCCGTGCCTGCCTTTCCATCGTTACGCCGAGCCCCAACGATGCCACCCGACGCCATTGCCGCGCCGGCGTAGCGTTGGATTTAAGACCAATTTGAAACGAAGCCCATCGCGATTTTCATCAACACACAGTGGCGCTTGGTCTATGCCCGGTAACATCCCGACGTAGAATAGCGTGTGTCGTTTCCATTGAATTTAGAGACTGTGTCATGACTCATCGCGTGCGGTTGCTGGTGAGGGCATTGGAAGAGCGCACGGTTCCCGCCCTGATTACGGTCACCAGCATTGCCGACTCCGGGGCGGGCTCGCTCCGCCAGGCAGTACTCGATTCCAACGCGACTCCCGGCCTGGACACGATTGACTTCAATATGGCCGCGCCCGGCGCAATCAACGTGACCAGCGGCCCGCTTGTCGTGACCGATCCGCTGAACATCGACGGTGGCAATCTCGCGGGACGGCAAATCACCGCCAACAACCTCAATCAGATCTTCGTGTTTTCCATTGCCGGCGCGGGCGCCGAGTCGTGGTTCAACGATCTGTTTCTGACCAAAGGGACAGCAGCCGGCGACTTCGTCGAAGGTGGAGCAATATCACTGGACGACGACGCCCTGCGACTTTCGCGGGTGCAGATCACAAACTGCGTGGCGGGCAGTGGTGCGGCCGTCGGCTTGGTGGGCGGCAAACTCACTGTTGAAGACAGTATCATGACAGGTAATTTCAATACCTACATCTATTCCAAGGGCGGGGCTATTACGGCTTTGTCCTACAGCCAAACAACTCCAAACCGGGTCATTATTCGTCGATCGAGCTTCTCGAACAACAAGGCTTGGGTGGGTGGCGCGATCTACTGCAACGGCGGAAATCCAGGCGGGTCATCTTTTACGATGGAAGAATCGACGGTCTACAACAATACCGCCAACTACTCTCCCGGCGGTGGCTCGCTGTCGACCGGCGACGTTGGCGGTGTCGCAGCGTTTGCCGAATCCGTATCCGTGGTGCAATGCACGATTTCCGGTAATACCGTGATTCCATACGGCCCAAACGATCCAGCTACCGTGGGTGGTTTATCGGTCGGCAATGTCTTTACCACTGTAAACGGAGGCGCGATCGTCAGCGTCGTCAATTGCACGATCACTAACAACTCGGCCGAAAAGGTCGGCGGCGTCGACATCTATGGATCCAATTCGACTATTGTTTTTTCGGGGAACGTGGTCGCCCAAAACAACGCGCCGTCGTTGCCCGATTTTTCCGGCTTGATCAACACGAAATCCGTGAGCGGTGGTGGCAACATTATCGGATCATATTCCGGCCCAGCTCTGCCCCTCACCGGGCAAAACCTAATTGGCTCGCCGGCGGCGCCAATCAATGCCAAGCTTGGGTCACTGACCACGAACGGCGGCCCGACGCTGACGCACCTGCCGCTGCCCGGTAGCCCCGTTTTCAATCGTGGCGAAAACGTGCTTGGCCTGACGACCGACCAGCGTGGAAGTGGTTTCAGTCGCGCGCTGAACGACGCCCCGGATGCCGGCGCTATTGAAAGTGCGTTTCAAACTCCAGTTGCCGCAGGCACCACTGCAAATGTCACGGTTGCTGGCGGCAATAGCCAAATTGTCACCGTCACCTATTTCGACGACACGGCCATCGACGTGGCGACTTTGGGTACGGGCGACCTTGTTGTTAATGGACCCGGCGGTTTCACCGCTACGCCGACATTCCTTGGCGTCGATGTGAATGGCAACGGCACGCCCCGGGTTGCAACCTATTCATTCACGCCGCCGGGCGGCATTTGGGATGGGTCGGACAACGGCGATTACACGGTCAGCCAAGTTGCTACTCAAGTGTACGACACGGCCAGCCCGACGCCGAATGCTGCGCCTGTAATTAGCGTGGCCACCTTTACAACGATAATCCCGCGAGTGATTGTCGTTGATCACGCGATCGATGAATCCGACGGCAATACATCGGCGGGACAAATGAGTCTGCGTGAAGCGGTGGCCCTGGCCAATGGGGGGCCCAGTACGCCGGATACGATCACATTCGACCCGGGTGTGTTTGCTAGCCCGACAACAATTGTGCATACAATCGGTCAACTGAAAATTACGGACGCGGTCACAATCGAAGGACCGATTGCACCGTTGACAATTGATGGTGCATTGGCCACTCGCTTGTTCCACATTTCGGTGCCCGACAGAAGTGGCCAGCCTATTATTTTGCGACGGATGATATTGGCCAACGGCAATATGGCGACTAGCTTCGGCGGCGCCATCTACCTGGAAGACGAGAGCCTCACGCTGGACCGGATGACAATTCGCGATTGCAAGGCGTCGAGCAATGGGGGCGGAGCATTGGCGTCCCTGGGTGGTCAGGCTCTAACAGCTATCGACTGCACTTTTCTCAACAACGTGGCAAATAATGGTTCTTCATCTGGCGCGGGTGGCGCGATGTACATCGCCACCTCTACAAGCATTGCGATCAATCTGACTCGATGCCTATTCGCAGGCAACAGTGCCAGCAGGAGCGGAGGGGGCGTTTTTGTCGATGCGCCAATGGCCAAAATCGTCGATTGCACTTTTTCCGGAAACTCGGCAATGACTGGTGCCGGTGGCGCCATGTATTTAACGGCGCGGACGTCTGCATTGCTGCAAAATTGCACCATCTCCGGCAATACTGCAACTCAAGGCGGCGGCGTCTACGTTCGAGCGTATCCTGTGGCCACGACGTCGATCGAAAACTGCACAATCGCGAATAACAGTGCGTCAACCAAAGGTGGAGGTCTTAGCCATAAGTCGGGAGCAGTGGTCTCGGCAACAAGTTCATTGGTCGCGGCGAATACATCGCCGACCGGCCCGGATGTTGCAGGAACGTTAACGGCGAACAATTGCTTGATCGGCAATTCTTCAGGAACCACCATCACGGGATCGAACAATCTCCTCAATCTCAACCCCATGTTGGCACCGCTAGCCCACGACGGGGGGCCGACCCAGACACATCGGCTATTGACCGGTAGCCCCGCAATCAACGCCGGATCGAACCCGGCCCTGCTCGCCTTTGATCAGCGCGGCGCAGGATTCAACCGCGTGATCGGCTCCGGGCCGGATATTGGGGCTTATGAAGTTCAGCCACCGGCGAAAGTCGCCGGCATCATCATTAACGATGGTTCATCGCAACGTTCGCGCGTCAATCAAATCACTGTCACCTTTGATCGTGCGGTGACTCTCCCGCCCAATCCTGCCGACGCTTTTCGAATTCAACGGCAATCGGATAATGCCCTGGTTTCACTCACAGCCGCTCTCGGCGTGAATAACAGTGTGACGTTAACCTTCTCAGGCCCAGTCACGGACAGCGGTTCATTGGCAGATGGCCGATATACGTTGACAGCGTTTGCCAGTTTGATCGCGACACCCGACTCTCAACTCGACGGCAACGGCGACGGCATACCTGGCGACGACTATGTACTCGTCGGCGATCCCGCGACAAATAGGTTCTTCCGCTTATTCGGTGATGCTGATGGTGATGGTAGTGTGGCAGCCAACG
>JANNLP010000444.1:0-4319 GCA_031396905.1 Gemmataceae bacterium | reverse complement strand
GGCGACGGCGTGGTGATGTACCCGCACAGCGCCGTCATCGGTGCGTGCCAGGTAGGCGCCCGCTCGGTGCTGTCGCAGGGTGTCAGCGTCATCGGCCGCGACACACCGGGCGATTGCCTGGTGTTCCAGGGGCCGAAGGGCGGCCTGGAGTTCGCCAAGCCCAGGCGCGACATCCTGGGCGACATCTTCCGCGACCTGGCCCCGCCGTAGCGCGCACGGCGCTGGCAGCCGGGCGCCTGTAGCCGCGTGCATGCCGGCACGCACGGGCCGATGCGCGCATGCGACGCGCACAGGCCGATGCCGCACATGGCGATTGCCGGCATGCGCTGTCGAGCGTACCCTTCGCCCCCGAGGAGGGATCCATGGCCGAAGCGGCTGGGGTGTCGGAGCAACGCTGGGACAACCTGCTCGATGCGATCGAGATGGGCATGGTCATCCCGATCGTCGGGCGCAGGCTGTCGTGGGTCGACACAGTTGCCGTGCAATGGGCGGCCATCGAACAACACTACCAGGGAATGAAACGGCGCATCGAAGAGCTGGAAGCGGCCCGGCAAGCGTGTCAGGGCGGACTAAGGCTGTTCGGTCCGGGGCGGACGCTGCGGACATTCGTTGATGCTATCAAGCAGTTCGCGCGAAATCGGGTTTCGCAGGACCTCCTCGAAGCGGGGGTGCAGTTTTTCATGACACTGCGCGGCCGGCTCGAGGATCGGTTGCGTGATCTCGGCTTCGCCCGGCAACGACTCAAACATTTGCGTCAGGTTCTCACGACGTCGGCCGGCGGCACAACAAACGATTGGACCAACGGCGCGGAAGGGCCGAGTGCCCTGGATATCCGCGATCCGTTCTGGGAAGCGGTGCAAGGTTCCGCAACGGTGCGAATTGTGCTCCCGGCCGGCGTCACCGATTTAGAACAATCCGCCGAGCAATTCATCCAGTCGCTTCGGGCCGAGCATTGGCTGGGGCTTGATGAATGGCTGCAATCCGAAGCGCTCGCACCAATGGGTGATTTGCATTTGGCTGCCGCGGCCGGTGCCGATATCGCCAATTGCCTCGGTCGGCCGCTCATCGAGCAGGCAGCGGCCTACCTCGGCGGCATTCTTCCGATCACCGATGTGGCGCAAGTTGAGTTTTCTTCCGCGGAAGCGCAGCATGAGAAATTGGCGCAGCGGATCAGCGGCTACGCGGTGGCGGCCGCCCCGTTGATCGGCGATCAGATCAAGAATGATGCCTATGTGTTGGTTCCCGAGACTGATGCCGGCCGTGCCTTCACCCGCGCTGCTGTGGAAGCCGATCCGGATATGGCTGTCGTGCCCGTAGCGACACCCATTGAAATGACCGTTCTTCGCGAATGTCGCGCGCTCTCTGATGCGACGCTCGCCGAGTTTTTTCAGGATGCGCGAGAGGCCTATCAGGAAGTCGTCGGCGTGCCTGCACTCTCACCCCATGCACGTTTCGATGTTGGCATTTGGCGAATGATCGGTCGCGAGAAATCTGCCGTGGCGTGATCGTAGTCGGCTGCCGTGGAACAAGCTGCAGTATCTCGATACGTTTGTACCGTTTATTCCATGCGCTTTAGGTATTCGTTCCACGCCGTGCCGCCAACTCATCTCACGGCCACCCTAGTCTGTCTGGTTACAATGGCGCGGACTTTCGAGGGCCGCCGCCATGCGCTTGTTGACGTTTGTGTGTTTGGGAGCATTAGCTGTTGTCATCGGCAACTACGTCTACTCGCAGGGTTTCCGGCTGTCCGGCACGGCCATGGGTCAGAGTCCCGCTTCAAACAATGGTCTCAGCGGCACTATCGCCGACTTGACAGCGCTGAGTGATCGCTTTGAATCGGTGGCTCGCTTTGTTCTGCCGTCGGTTGTATCCATCGAAGCAAAGAAGCCAGTCACCACCAACGCAACCGGCACGACTCTGCGCACCACCGAAGATTCGGGTACGGGAGTCATCGTCGCTGCCATTGACGGCCCGGGCATCGTCGTCATCACGAACAATCACGTCGTTGCCGGCGCGCGGCCCGACCAGGTGCATATCAATCTGGCCGATGGTCGCCTGCTTCGCCCCACGGCTGTACTTGGCGATCCCGAAACCGATGTGGCAGTATTGAAAGTGGAAGGTGTGAATCTGCCTCAGGCCACCTTTGGCGACAGTGACCGCTCGCGCATCGGCCAGTGGGTGCTGGCGCTGGGCAGTCCGTTTGGACTGAGTCAATCGGTGACTCATGGGATCATCAGCGCTCGTGATCGCGGCCAGGTCATGCTGGGAAACTCCATCCGCGTCAAGGACTTCATTCAGACGGATGCGGCGATTAACCCCGGATCGAGTGGCGGGCCACTTGTTAATCTCAACGGCGAAATCATCGGCATCAACACCGCGATTGCCTCTCAGAGCGGCAGTTCGGCCGGCGTGTCGTTCAGCATTCCCTCCAATCTGGTTCGCCGTGTTGCCAAGCAGCTATTAACAACCGGGGTCGTCGCACATGGCTATCTGGGACTCCAACTCAACGCGGCGTTTGAACCTGCCAGCGCGATTAGTCTGGGTTTGCCCCGCGCACAGGGCGCTAAAATCGATGGCGTGATGCCGGAATCGCCCGCCGCAAAAGCGGGATTGCGAGCCAATGATGTGGTATTGCAGGTGGAATCAGTGCCAGTGCGCAACGATAACCATCTGATCAACCTGATCAGCATGATGCCGGTCGGTCAAAAAGTGAAGTTGCAGGTTTGGCGCGAGCGCAAAGCAATCGCCGTCGAAGCGATCGTCGGCGATTGGAACTCTAGTGCGGCCAAAAACCGCACCAAGGCTACGTCGGCCCCGTGACAAACCCAGGGCAGATTCTCCCCGGGTCCGTCGCGGGTTTGATTCATTCATCGCTCTGCTTGTTCTTGAGATAAAACATCAGCACAACGAGAAGGATCAAGCCCACGAACATGCCGCCCATCACGGGCCAGCTATTCAGAAAATCCATGTTGGTTAACTCCGTCGAAGAGTGTCGTTCGTTCGGAAGATTGCAGGCCTCGCTCCACGATGTCCGCGACAAGCCCATCCCGAACTTCTCGCATTTTGTACCTGCCACGCCCATCGAATGCAAGGAGCGCACGGGTTTTTTTTTGGCGATTGACCATTTCGAGCTAAAACCCCCTCATTGACTAATCTCGACCGTGGCTCGACGGAACGGCATCATGCCCCTGGATTTGGACCAACCCACCCGTGACCTGTTAGCGTTAGCGCTAGTACCAGGCCTGGGACCGCGTCTTACCACGGCATTGCTCAATCGCTTCGGCTCGCCAGAAGCCGTTCGGGCCGCTTCCGTTAGTGATCTCCGATCCGTACCACACATTGGTGCTAAGCTCAGCGAGAGCTTCGTCGGCGCATTGGCCAAAGCAGACCTCGACGCGGAATGCCGGCTTCTGGATAAACATAATGTCGAACTACTGCGGCTCGGCGATGCAGATTATCCCGAGCGACTTGCACAGCTGGCCGATGCGCCCCACCTGCTGTTCATGCGCGGCGACGTGCGGCCGGAAGATCAAAAGGCCATCGCCATTGTCGGTTCGCGCGGCATGACGACTTACGGCCAGCGGACCACCGAACGGTTGGCGACTGGACTTTCTCGGGCCGGATTCACGATCATCAGCGGCCTGGCCCGCGGTGTCGATGGCGTTGCTCATCGCGCTGCGCTCAACGCTGGCGGTCGCACCATTGCCGTCTTGGCTGGCGGCTTGGCCCGCATCTATCCACCTGAACACGCGCAACTTGCTGATGAAGTGGCCGAGATGGGTGCGCTCATCACCGAAACCGCGATGCAACTCGACCCGCAAGCTGGGATGTTCCCCGCCCGCAACCGTCTCATCAGCGGCCTTTCGCTCGGCGTCATCGTCATTGAAGCCAACGAACGTAGCGGAGCCTTGATTACTGCTCGCCACGCCTTGGAACAGAATCGCGAAGTGTTTGCGGTGCCTGGGCCGGTGGATGCTCCAGCCAGTGCCGGCTGCCTTCAATTGATTCGCAATGGCGCAAAGCTGGTTCGCAATGTCGATGATGTACTTGAAGACCTCGGCGGCATCGGTGTCCGCAGCGCTAATTCACCGGCTAAGTCACCTGCGCCGACGCTTCTTCCGCCGGAACTTGAGGGCGACGCCAAACGCATCTGGGATGTACTCGCTGGCGAGCCGCGCTTCATCGACGAATTGGTGCGCGATCTGGTAATGACCGTCCCGCAAGTCAACAAGACGCTGATGGAAATGGAGCTACGCAGTCTAGTTCGCCGGCTGCCGGGAAGCCGATACGAGCGAAGATAGAAAAAAGGCAAGCCACGA
>JANNLP010000441.1:0-4737 GCA_031396905.1 Gemmataceae bacterium | reverse complement strand
GGAAATGCGCGCGGCCAAGGAGCAAATGGCCCAAGCCCAACAGCGCATGGAACGCCTGACACGGCGCATGGAAGAACTGGGCGTGAAAACGCACGGGCCAAATGTTTCGGCAACGCAGCCGCGCTCCGGTGGTGGCTTTGGCGGCGGCGGCGCGAGCGGCGATTGGCGACGGAGCGATGGCGAAGCAGAAAGGGAGTTGCTTAAGCTCAAGATCGAAGAAAAGCAATTGCGGGAGCTATACGGGGATGAACATCCCGCGGTGAAAAACAACAGCAAGCGACAGAAAGCGCTACAAGAACAGATTGAGAAACGAGGGGCTGCCGGAGAAGACAGGCGCGAGCGCGGTGAAGGCTCACGTGGAGGCCCGCCACCCACACCTCGGCCTCACGTAGCGCCGACGCCGGCCACACCGCCACCGGGTGCCGCAGCTGGTGGTTTTGGTGAGTTTCGTGGCTTTTCACCATTCGGCGGCGCTGCGAGTCGGCCTGCGCAAGCCGGCGCTGGTGCGGGTGGCGATCAGCGGATTGACGAGTTGACCAAGGCGGTCGCCGAGTTGAAGCGAGCCGTGGACGAAATGCGTCGGGATCGCGAACGTGATCGCCGGCCGCCGCCGCCGCAGCCGTAAGTCATTTTCATCACTGAGAGACAGAAAGCACAGAGATAACTAATTGGGTTCTTCTCTGTGCTTTCTGTGTTTGGGAGGTGATAATTCAAACCACTTCCAACTTCAAATCGCCATCCGGCACGGCGTCGGACTTCACATCAAACCAATCGTCGGCGAATTCGATCCTTTGGCGTTTTTTCATGGCGACGTTGGCGGTGAGGGCTACGATGGCGTCGGCCATGGCGACTTCGCCGTGGCAACGGGGCCGGCGGCGGTCGCCTTTGGATTCGCTCCATAACTTCACGCAGTAGGCGAAGTCTTCCATTTCCTCGCGGTAGCCGCGGCTCACCGGGCCTCCCGTGCCACTAGGGGCTGTCGATGCTGATGCGGCTGGACCGCCCCACGTGGGGCCGGCGTCTAGTACCGGCTTGTTGCCGGTAGTTACGGTCGCGGTTGTTGCTTTCGGGGCGGCCACCCATTTCTTGTTCGGGTCTTTTTCCGTGTACATGTATACGTTCTGCTCGGCTTCGACGATCATGCTGCCGCGGGTGCCGAATATGCATTCGCCGTAGGGTTCAAAGCCGTTGGTGCTGATGGATGAATACGTAACTACGACGATGTCGTCGGCGTCGTTGCCTTTGTTCGGACCTTTGGGGTGGTTCTTGCCGGGGAACTCGAAGGTGACGAAGACGTGATCGTCGATCTCGCGCGGGTTAGGTTTGCCGTCGCCGGGCTTGTGACCGTAGTAACTGTGCGTGCCGACGCCGACGACCGAAAGCGGATGGACCTTGCCAAGGAAAATTGAACACGCATCAAGCTGATGAGCGCCCAACTCCGCCATCAAGCCGCCGCCGGTGCGGTTGTAGAGCTTCCAGCGGAACAGTTCAAAGATGTCTTTGTAACCGTACTTGCGGATATCTTTTTCGAGAGCGGCAAGGTCGTCTTTGTTGATTGCCGGCGTCCAACCATCGCGCAACAACATTTGCTTGGTCACGCCGTCGATCGCTTGTTTGCCTTCGTTGACGATGGCCTCGCCGGTCTCGGGGTTGAAGGTGAGCTTGGTCCCGTCCATGCGTGGAAACGTGAAGTTTCGGTGCCAGAGGGCGCGGATATGCTTAACGTCGCCAATAACGCCGGCATTCAATGTTTCGGACGCATGAGCATACAGCATCGAGTAATGGCGCTGATGGCCGATCGAGAGAATGCGGTCGGCATCGGAAGCTGCGCGGATCATCTCCTTGCATTGGCCGACCGTGCGGGCCATCAGCTTTTCGCACAGCACGTGTTTGCCGGCTTGCAGGCAGGCGATGGCGATGGGTGCATGCGAGATCAACGGCGTGGCAATCACCACCGCTTCGATCTCCTTTTCGTTGGCGAGCATCTCCTTGTAATCGGTGTAGGTTTTGATGCGCTTGTCACAGTCGGCGCCGTAATGGTGCTTCAGACCTTTGCGTAGTGAGTCCTTGCCTTCGCCGTCGAAGACGCGCTTGACGTTGGACGGCCGAATGTCGCAGATGGCGACAAATTCCATGAATGACGGGTTGTGCTCGCCGACCAGCACGCCGCCTTCGTCGCCGGTGCCGATGAGGGCGGCCTTGATCGGCTTGCCGGCGAGGTTCTGATAGCCGAAGTAGCCGGCCGTGCCCGCCACGGCGACCGCGCTGCCGGCGATAGCCATGCTCTTCATGAAGCCGCGGCGGGTCAACTCGCCAGTGACATCATTAAAGTTGGCCCGGCCCAGGGCCTTCTGGTCGGGAGTGAGATCAAGTGCCATTGCCGAGTCCTTTATTGAGCATGCGCGATTGGTCGCGCCCGGCGGACGAACAATGCATCGACGCCGAACCATTTACCCGTCGGCAGAATCATCAGCGCGAGCAAAGCGATCATCTCGATGGTGAAGAGATTGATGTACAAGTAATGGCCGGTGCTGCCGGGCGGCGTTGGTGCACCTGGCACGGCGGGGGCAATTAACGTGACGGAAAGGAGGAACAGCGCCAGCAGGAAGCACGCTGACCGGCAAAACAGTCCAAGCAGTAGCAGGCCGCCGCAAATCGCCAGACCCCACATGGTGAATTTGTCCAGCGTGATAATGTCGACCGAATGCCGCGGCGGTGTTTCTAGTTCCACTCCTGATTTGGCTTCGAGACCAGTTAATTGCTTGCTCAGGGGCGCCAATGGACCATAACCCGATCGGAAGAATGCCTCGCTGCTCCACGGCGTGTTCGTGGAGGTCTTGCCGATCCTGTGCGTATGGATCTTGTGCACGCCTTCAATAAAGAAGTGCCAGCCGATGACGAGGCGCAACGTCACAAGGAAGAAACAGGCCCAGCCATTAATGCGCATCATTGAGGTTATTGTTGCAAAGCCCGCAGCGCAAGCAAGGGTAAGTTGGTGAGCGTCGATGCGTAAGCACGACGTGGAGTCGAACTCGTCCCTGGTCCGTTGTCAGTTGTCCGTTGTGAAATGGCCCATGTCGTTAAACAACCATGGCGTTGTACTCGAATGACCGGACAATACTAAGACGGCAACGTCGGGATGTTGCTCGCAATAAGTTCTGGTTTCCTCAATTCCCATCACAAAAAACGCGGTCGCCAATGCATCTGCTTCGGCGGCAGTCGGCGCGAGCGCTACGGCTAATGCCACGCCAGTTGCTGGTTGGCCTGTTCGTGGATCAAGCAGGTGGCCGAACTTGCGGCCTTCGCTTTCAAAATGCTGAAAGGTCGCACCCGACGAGGCCATTGCGCGATCACGCAACACGAGAGTGCCAAGGCGCTCAGACCCATTCGGATGCCTGACACCCACGGGCCAGGCTCTGTCGCCGATGGCCAAGACGGAACTCGTACCGCCGTGTAGAAGGACATTCTCTATTTGGTACTTGTCACGCAAATACGCTCCGACGCGATCCAGCGCATAGCCCTTACCGATGCTGCCGAGGTTGATTTCGACGCCGGGATGGGTGAATCGCACGGATGTGCGTGGTTCATCTAGCACTACTTTGTCCATGCCCACGCAGGCCATCGCGGCTGCAAGTTCGGCGTCGCTCGGCACGCGGCCCTGTCGGCGGTAGAATCCCCAGGCCTTGATGAGCGGACCGGACGTGATATCGAATGCCCCGCCAGTTTGCTGCGATAGGTGTTGGCAAAGTTGCAACAGCTCGAAGAGATTGTTTTCGACGGGTACCGGAGCCTGATGCGCAATGCGATTCAACCGGCTCACTTCGCTCGTGTCGCGATAAACCGTCAGCTGGGATTCCAAACGATCTATGACGTCAAACGCATCGGCGGCAATCCGGTCGGCGTGTGGGGTGGCCCACGGAAACACCAATTCAAAGACAGTTGCCATTGCCGGCCGCGAAAAGCGGAGCAGGGCGGTGTCAGCAGTTGTAGCGGTTGATGTCATTACAAAAAAAGCCCGCTGGGTTCACCAGCGGGCTTATGGTTGTTATTCAGATCAAATTCTTCGTAGCGGAAGTCGCCAGACTTCCGTTCTTGTCTCGTAGCGGAACTCTGGCGAGTTCCGCTACGAAGTACCTCAGTTACTTCTTGGCTACCACTTCCGGCTCTTCCTCGCGGATCATGGGTTCGAGAGCCCGGGTGTTGCGTTCGACGGCTAGCACGATTGTTTTTTCGTCCACGCCATTGATGGAGTTGGCAACGGCGGGGATGATCTGCCGGCCGTCCGGCAAGCTGAAGCGCATCGTGAACGTGCCATCGGGTCGCAGCTTCACCGGTTCGCCCTGCAACGTGACCTTCGCGGTCGGCTCCGTCGCACCGTACACAATCAACTCGGCATCAAGCTGGAACCAGAACTTGCGGTTCTTGTCCACCGGTGGCGCGAGTGAAGCACTCGATAGCGGTGCGGCTGTCACTGGCCGTTTGAGTCGTTCCTCAAATGCCAGCTTCTGTTCGTTGCTGCTGGGGGCGTGCAATGGATCGTAAGTGGCGGCCATCGCGAAGATGCGGTCGGCCATCGGGCTATCGAGCAGCATCGATTCGATTTCTTCCATCGACTCGGACGCATCCGGCGATGGTGTGGTCACGGAACTGTAGCGGACGATCGCATAGAATTGGCCACGCTTGGAAACGTAGCCAATATCGATGCGATAAGATCGCGGTGCGTTCTTGACCTCGACG
>JANNLP010000427.1:0-14676 GCA_031396905.1 Gemmataceae bacterium | reverse complement strand
TCGCAGGCGCTGGACCTGGCCCGCAAAGCAAATCTCGTAGGCAACAAGCGCATCGATAATTACATCACGATGCACGAGGGCTGGATGCTGTGTGGCAAAGCCGGCATCTTTAACTGGTTGTCCCAAAAGAACTCCTTCGATCCGCAATCGGAAGCGTCGTACAAGGCCAGAGCCAAAGAGTGCTTTGAAGAACTCGGGCGCATTGAGGGTCTTCGCGACGTCTACTCGCTGGCTCAGCGCGGCAAATTCTATGAGGATCTTGCCTGGCCGCATGGCGACTTGTCGTTTTACGACAAGGCCAAAGCTGATTTCTTCGTCGCCCAGGAACGCGCGCCAAAGAATCTCAAATACAAGATCAGCTATGCCCGGCTTCTTTACAAGGCGGTGGCGTTTGGTAAACAGGATGCGGCCAATTTGCAGATCGCGAAAATGCGCTTGGAAGAGGTCGTTGCCCCAGCCGCCAAGGCGGACAACCTGGAATTGACTGAAGCCCACAATTACCTTGGTCACATTTATCGTCTAATGCGCGAATACGCCAAGGCCAATGAAAGCTTCACGGTGGCGAACACCAAGGCACCGGATGAAGCGCTGTTTTGGAACGGGCGCCTGGAAGCGCTTCTGGACGACGCCGAAGTCAATTCCGGCCGACGGTCGGCGGTTGCCGCGGAATTGACCCAAATCGCCAAGTCGCTGGAGAATCGCAAAGAATACGATCTGAAGGCGTTTTCGCTTCGGGCGGCCGGTTATGCGAAGCTCATTGTCGATTCCGCATCGCCTGACAGCAACATGGCCGGCTCACTCGGCCTCATCGCAACACTGCCTGCGGATCTGGGTGAACTGGCCAAGGATTCTAAAGATGCCTTGCCCGTGGCTTCACGGACGCTGGTGTGGCTGGAACATTACTGGCGTTTCGCCGATGCACTACCCCCCGTCAAGGCCGACGACATACGCAAGTTGACCGATGCGCTGGTGAAGCATGTCGGCAGCAACCTCAGCAACAATCTGTATTTCGAGGCGCGCGTGCTGCATCGGGCGGCCCTGGTGCGGATGCGCCTCGCACGCAAAGAGAATAATGTGGAAGACCGCACAACGGCACTGGCCTGGTACGTCAAATCCATTGACTTACTCCATCCGCAAACGCCAATCCTGTGGAAGTGGCACGATATGGCCGCGAATGAGTTGTTCCGACTTGGCTCCGAGTCCACCCGCAGCAAAGCTGACCGCAAAGCCGACCTGACACAAGCCCAATTGGCGGCCAACGCGGCCCGCGACGCGGCCCCTGCCGCTGAGAAACGCAATTTCCAACAACTCATTGATGACATCGCCAAAGCGCTAACGGAATTGAAATAGCGGCATTTTTTTCGGCAACTCACATTGCTCGTACGCCAGTCGGCGGGTAGTTCTTTGTTATGTCATCCGCTCAACGAATCACCGATCTGCGCGAGCAAATCGACCGCCACAACCGCCTCTATTACGTGGAGGCCAAGCCGGAAATCTCCGACCGCGATTTCGACCGGCTGCTGGAAGAGTTGCAAAAACTCGAAGCGGCCCATCCCGATTTGGTCACAGCCGACAGTCCGACGCAGCGCGTCGGCGGTCAGCCCATCGATGGCTTTGTCACCGTCGCCCATCGCCTGCCGATGCTTTCAATCGACAACACCTACGACGCCGGTGAGTTGAGTGAGTTCGACACCCGAGTTCGAAAACTGCTCGGTGGCGAGGATGTCGAATACGTGGTCGAACCCAAGATCGATGGTGTGGCCATTTCGCTGGTGTATGAGAATGGAATCCTCAAGGCGGGTGTCACCCGTGGCGACGGCGAACGCGGCGACGATGTGACGCATAACCTGCGCACTCTGCCGGATGTGCCGTTGCGGTTGAAGCACAAAACGCCGCCAACATTATTTGAGGCACGTGGCGAAGTCTACATGACCCGCGATGAACTCATCCGGGTCAATCGCGTCCGTACCGCCGAGGGCGAGGAGCCATATGCCAATCCGCGCAACTTGACGGCCGGCACGTTGAAGATGCTCGATCCCAAGCAATGTTCGAAACGCCGGCTGCGACTGTTTGCTTACGGTATTGGTGCCAACGATGGCGTCACCGTGGGCACGCACCTGGAACTATTGGACCAACTTCGACAGTTCGGTTTTCCGGTCAACCCGCATGTGCAGAAGTGTGCCAGCATCGACGAAGTGATCGCGTTGATCGATGAATGGGCCGAGAAACGCCACGGCTTGCCGTATGACACGGACGGCTTGGTCGTCAAAGTCAACGACTTGGCCCAGCGCGATCGGCTCGGCATCAAGAGCAAGTCGCCGCGCTGGGTCGTTGCCTACAAGTTCGCCGCCGAGCAGGCGCTGACCAAGTTGAAGGCCATCGACGTGCAAGTCGGCAAGACGGGCAAGCTCACGCCGGTGGCCCGGCTCGACCCGGTCAAGCTGGCGGGCACCACGGTCTCGAATGCCACGCTGCACAACGCCCAGGAGATTCTCCGCAAGGACATTCGTGTCGGCGACATGGTCCTCGTGGAGAAAGCCGGCGAGATTATTCCCTACGTGGTCCGGAGCGAGCCGAGCGCCCGCACCGGCATTGAAAAGGTATTTCACTTCCCGTCGAAATGCCCGATTTGTGACGCCGCCGTCGAACCGGATGAGGACAAGGTTTTTTACTACTGCACCAGCCCCACCTGCCCGGCCCAGCTCAAAGAGCGCCTTCGCTGGTTCGCCACGCGCGGTGCGATGGATGTCGAAGGATTGGGCGAAGCCGTCGTTGAGCAGTTAGTGGATGCCGGCCTCGTGAAAACAATTCCCGATCTCTATCGCCTCAAGCTGGAACAGATCGTGGACCTGAAGCTCACCGGCGAGAAAGCGTCGCGAAAGCTCGGGGCGAAAAACGGCAAGAGTTTGATTGACGGTTTGGAAGCAAGCAAATCACGTGGCCTGACCCGGCTTCTGACTGGGCTTGGCATCCGCCACGTCGGTGAACACGTCGCCGACTTGCTCGCGCAAAAGTTCGGTTCAGCCGACAAGCTGTTGGCGGCCAGCGCCGACGAGTTGGCACGCATCGAAGGCATCGGGCCGCAGCGCGCTGGAACTATTCATGCCTATTTTCAATCGCCTGTAGGTCGCGACGTCATCAGCGAGTTGAAAGAACTCGGCGTGTCCCTCACCCAGGAACAACGAAAGGTGCCCACCGGCGGCCTTGCAGGCAAGACCGTCGTGGTCACCGGCACATTAGCCAAATATGGCCGTGATGAAATTGAAGCGTTGATTCGCCAGCACGGCGGCAAGCCATCAGGCAGCGTATCAAAGAAGACCGACTACCTCGTCGCCGGCGAAAAAGCCGGCAGCAAGCTGGATAAGGCCAAAGAACTTGGCGTGCAAGTATTGTCCGAAACCGAGTTCGAGGCGTTGATCGGCTAATCCAGGTGAAAAGGACTATCCTTCACGTCCTCGTGGCGAATCTCGTCCACTGGATCCTTCTTGCCGGGCCCTTTGTAAAGCCTGTTTGGGCCATTGAATACTAACCCTGGCACGTTGCCAACACACTTGTACGCATGGACGACACCCACGGGCACAATGAGTGCCATCGGCTGTTCATCACCGACGATGCGCGTCTCGAAGTTGCGATAAGTCTTGGAATCCCGGCGATTATCCCAAAGATACATCTTGAAATTGGATGGCCCGAAGAACGCGAAGTAATCGGCCTGATCGACGTGTTCGTGCGGCCCGCGCGCGATGCCGGGCTGCGTCACTGATGCGTATGCCATCACCGGATGATATTCGCCCGGCATCTCATCATGGCGAAACAGCTCGCAGAGCCAGCCGCGGTCGTCGTGAAACTTCTTGAGCGGTTTCCAGATGATGCCTTCAATCGGCCCGGGGGTGAACGTCATCGCAACGCATCCTCTCGCTGGTGGCGATAAGCATCATTCTTACAGGATCATTCCGGAATTGAATACCTGAAATTAGGCCCACGTGACCCCGTCGCCGAAGCGTGCCCTCAGCGCCTTACCGCCGCGGCTCCGGCCATCAAAGCGGTTGCCGGTCACTTTTAGCAACTGCAAGTGGTTCATGTAGGGCGACTCCGCAAGGGCCAGCGCCCCGGCGGATGTGATTTCATTGTTGGTCAGGTCCAGTTGCCGCATGTTGGCGAACGTTTCGGACTGGGCGAAGGCCGTCACACCGGCATCGCCGATCAGGTTGCTGCGTAACCACAAACATCGCAATGATATTAAGTTCGGCGACTCGGCCAGCGCAATCGCGCCATCGTCGCTGATGCCGTTGTTACCGAGTAGTAATGTGAGCAGTGTCGAGAAATATGGGCCGCCAGCTATGAGGACCGCCCCGGCATCCTTAATCCACTCGAAACCAAGATTCAGCGAATGCACATGTGCCGTCCGCGGCGATTCGATGAAGTCGTTGAGCAAACCCGGCGGCAGCACTTTGTCCGCATACACTGACACGCCAGCCACTGTCGGGCCATCGAGCCAGGCATGTTCGCCGTCGAGAAACCGGTTGATGCTCAGCGACACTACGAGAAAGCCGCGATGAAAACCCCATTGAACTAGTTCTTCACTCAGCGACCCGAGCCAATCGCTCTCGTAAGCCCGCAACAGTTTGGCCTCGCGCTCCAACAATTCGCGCCGTCGTGGATCATCGGCCGGCGTCTGCGCCAATTCAACTTGCAGGCGGATGAACTCGCCGCGCGGGTCGCCGCGTTCCTCAAGGTAGTCCGCATAAATCAGCCGCGGCAGGTCGTCGTCCAACTCCGCCCGCACCGCGGCCACAAATGGATCCATGTGCTGATCATTCTGGCGATTCAGCACACGGTGACGAGCATTGCTTCAATCGTCGAGCACGATTTCGAATGTGTTTTCTTTGCCCGCGACAACTTCACGAACAAGATTGGATCCATCGACATCACGGTATTTCGCCGGCACAGGCGAATCGAGGCTGGCGATCGTGACCCGATACCAGCCCGGCGGCAAACCACCATCGCCCAAGCGAAACGTGCCATCCGAGCTCAACTCAGCGTTGACCATCGGACCCTGCGTGCCGCGGTCTTTATCGGCCGTGAAAGCGATCTTGCCGCTGCGCACTGCATAGCCACGGTACAGCACACGGCCCGACACCGGCACGCGCGGCTTCTCGCCGCCCGAACAGCCGAGCGCCACCAAGCAAACCCATGCCAGCAGTCGCCGGCGATTCAATGTGGAGTTCCTCCGACGGGTACAGTACCACGTTCCACAATATGTTGGCGAGGCCGATTCCGTCGTCAACAAACTGCGCGGAACGGTCGGCATTGACCGGCCTTGGTGGATGCGGTACAAGCCCCGCCGGTCCACGCGGCCTGCGCGCGGCACGATGCCGACGGACCACAGCGACCCCACGGTAAGGAGACCCGAGGCGTGAACAAGTCTATCGCCGTATTAACGGGCGGCGTCATTCTCGGCGCCTTCGCGCTGCAAGCGCTCGCCCAGAACAATACCAAACCACCGATTCAACAAACCGGGGGCAACGCACCGGCCACCGCGCAGCCGACGCCTGGCGTCGTGCCAGTGCGTACTGCCGTATTGAATATCAACAAAGTGCTGAAGAACTTCAACAAGGCTCAGCAACTCAACAACATGATCAGCACCATGGTGAATGGCTACGGCCAACAGATCACCGAACGGCGCGAAAAGCTCGTCAAGCTGAACGCCGATTTGCAGAAGGCCGTCGATCCCGCGCAGCGCGATGCCATCGAAGCACAAGCCAAAATCCTCGATCGCGAAATGCAGGACATCGATCTTCAAGCCAAGAAAGAAATATCGGCTAAACAGGGCACCATCGCCGTCGGCATTTACAAGGACATCGAAGGCGTGATCCAGCGCGTCGCTGTCGCCAACAACTTTGATCTGGTCATGTCGTATCCCGATGCCACGGTCGAGGGCGAATTGTACTCGCAGCAAAACGTTGTGCGCAAACTCGCTTCGCAAGCCGCGATTCCGATCTACTACAAGGCACACATCGATATCAGCGACGCCGTGGTGCAAACCCTGAACGCCATGTTCCCGGTCGCACCGCTGCCGCCGACGACTAGCGCCAATACACCGGCGGCCACCAGTCAGCCGATCACGCCGGTCAGCAATTCGGTGCCAAAGAAGCAATAGAGCCAAACCGGTGCCTCCGTGGTCAATCTGGCCGCGGAGCGCCGGCTCCCGTGACACTTTAGCCGCGCTCAGGAACCACCCTGTGATTAAGATCAGCCACCGGCGACAGCGCACGATTGCCCATTCCGTCTGCGTCACCGGTGTCGGCTTGCTGCGAGGCCGCGACGTGCTGCTACGATTCCGCCCGGCGGACTCGGGCACCGGCCTGGTGTTCGTTCGTTCGGATTTGCCAGGTCGCCCGCAGATTTGTGCGGAAACAGCCCTCGTCACCGGCACCGCTCGCCGCACCACGCTAGGTACCGCACCGCGAACCGTATCGTTAGTCGAACACGTCTTAGCCGCCTTGCACGGCTTACGCATCGATAATTGCATGATCGAGGTGGATGGACCCGAACCGCCGGGCCTGGATGGCTCGTCGGCCGGCTTCGTCTCCGCGCTTCTGGATGGCGGCATCGATTTGCAGTCGGGCAAAAAATCCGTGTGGACGGTTGATCGCTCCGTGGTTGTTCGCTCCGGCGGTGCCACGCTCGGCATTCATCCCGCCGACAACGATGATCTCACCATCAGTTACATGCTCGACTACGGCCAGAACTCGCCCATCACACGCCAAAGCCACACCCAAGTCATCACGCCCGGCGACTTTGCCGAGTCCATTGCCGGCTGCCGCACGTTCCTGCTTGAAACCGAAATTCAGGCGATCCAGGCCACGGGCATTGGTGAACACGCCAGTACACGAGACTTATTGGTGTTCGGCCCGCGCGGCGTCATCGGCAATGAACTCCGTTGGGCCAATGAACCAGCCCGGCACAAGGTTCTCGATCTGGTCGGCGACTTGGCCCTGTGCGGCCTGGATATTCGCGGCCACATCGTTGCGTACCGCTCCGGCCATCCGCTCAACGTCGAGTTGGCCAGAACCCTGACCGAACGCCATTTGCAATCGGCCGTGCGTCCCGCACGGAACCCTTTTCGAATCGCGGCGTGACGCAGGATAAACCGTTGAGTTGGTTCCCCTCCCTCGAAGGGAGGGGTTAGGGGAGGGATGATTGAGAGCCTCCCGCTCAAACTCAACCACAATGCACTTGAGGGTATGAATCCCTCCCCTGCCCCTCCCTTCGAGGGAGCGGAATATTCGACATCAAGGATATTCTCCATGCGATTGAAGATGGCAGTGATTGGGGTCGGACATTTAGGGCAGGCCCACGCCCGGATTCTCGCCGGGATGCCGGAAGTGGAATTGGTCGGCGTTGCCGACGCGAATCCCGCGCAAGCACAAATGGTCGCCGAGCGGCACAATTGCCGGGCGTTCAACCATCATGGCCCGCTGCTCGACCTTGTAGATGCTGCTTGTGTAGTCGTGACTACCACGCACCATCACAGCGTCTCCAAGCCGTTTCTTGATCGCGGCATTCATCTGCTCATCGAAAAGCCAATCACCACCACTGTCGAACAAGCCGATGACCTGCTGGCAAGCGCCAAGCGTAGCGGCGCCGTCGTGCAAGTGGGACACATCGAACGCTTCAACCCGGCCTTCGAGGAACTGCGGGCGCGCCCCATTCGCCCCAAGTTCGTCGAGTGCGAGCGCCATGGCCCGTTCACCGGTCGCTCCATGGATATCGGCGCGGTGTTCGATCTGATGATTCATGACTTGGATTTGCTGCATGCCCTTGATGGCACACCGGTCGTGCAAGTCGAGGCCATGGGCGTCGCCGTATTCGGCGTGCACGAAGACATGGTCAATGCACGCCTCAAGTTCCAATCCGGCTGCGTCGCTACGTTGACCGCCAGCCGCATTGCCGCGCTGCCCAAACGCCGGCTGCGCATCTGGGCACCCGAGGGTTACGCCGGCGTAGACTTTGTTCACAGGAAGTTGTCGCTGGTGCAACCATCGGACACCGTGCGCCGCCACGGCATCGATACCCGTGACCTCGATCCGGCCAAGCGTGCTCAATTGCAAAGCGAGGTCTTTGGCCAGCACCTGGAAATGGATCACATGACCTGCAGCGCCCCAGCCGATCAATTGACGCGCGAGCTGCAAGACTTCGTGCAATCGGCCAAGACAGGCCGTAGCCCGCGAGTCACCGGCGAAGACGGCCGCACAGCGTTGGCATTGGCCACCCGCATTCTTGACAGCGTCCGTCGCCACCAATGGGACGGCCGCGTGGACGGTGCCATCGGCGTCACCATGCCGCCCGCTTCCGGGCAACTGTTTGGCACGAAGCAGCGAGCAGCGGCGTAACCCGGCTGGCGCGGCCGCCAGCATTTTCTCACTTTCCTTGCATTTCTCCTTGTTCACTTTCGTTTCACGCGTTACCATAAATCACTACTAACTTGATGTCGCACCTGTGAGAGATTCGCTCGATGACCCCCCGATTTCGTCGTCTGTTTCTGGATCGTTTGGAAGATCGTTGCATTCCAGCCAATCTCACATTGAGTACGGCGTACCTTTGCGACAAAACGGCGTCTTACGCGCCGATGCCCAATCCCGTTATCGGCCAAATGATCGCTATTCGCGCCGTATGGTCGGGCTCCGGGCTGACGGGCGCGGATCAATATGTTGTCCGCTATTCGATTGATGGCGTTGAACTGGATTCGTCAACCTTCACCGGGACGAACAGCGGCGACTGGATTCGCTGGGATTGGTATGCCTCGCCCGGTGCCCACACGGTCACTGTCACGGTCGATGGCGCGAACTCGGTCTCCGAGACCAACGAAACCGATAACTCGAAGACGTTCAACTTCACACCGCAATCGCCCACTGACTTACCCCAGAAGTTCTTGATGCCCATCGGGCTGACCGCGAATCGCGATTGGGCGATCACCAACTATGCGGACGTGAATCCGGAACCCGGCGTGGGAGAAGACTACAACGGCGGCGACTACCATTACGACGGACATGACGCCATTGATGCCGGTCCGTGGGGTTTCGAATGGCAGGATCGCGGCATTCCAATTCTCGCTGCCGCCGATGGTACGGTTACGCAAGTATTCGACGGGAGTTTTGACCGCGAGACATCTTTTAACAGCAACCAGGGCAACTACGTGCTACTCACGCACGGCAACGGTTGGCAAACTCTCTACTACCATTTTGCCGCCGACACCATCACGGTGAAGGCCGGCAACACGGTTAAGCAGGGTCAAGTCATCGGCCTGATGGGCAGTTCGGGAAACAGCACCGGCACGCACTTACACTACAACGCGGTTTATCGTGGCTGCCAGATCGAAGCCGGTTACTCGCCATCCGATTACTGGATCAGTCCGTTGCCGTACGGTGGCGACGTGCCGGCCGCCACCCTGGACTCGGGCGTCACCAATCATAATCCGACTGCGGACCTTGGCGAGAGAATCTCGCCCTACGTGGACTTCGGCACAACGCAGTCGGGTTTAGTGTACGCGTGGGTAAAAGTGTATGGGATGACGACAACAGACACTTTGACTTGGCGATGGATCCGACCCAATGGCACAGTCTTCGCCAACGACGACTATTTGCCCGGTGGCGACTACAAATACTCATGGTGGTATTGGACCCGTAGCGTCTCAAACTTCACATCCGCACCGGGGACCTGGCAAGTCGCGATGCTGGTCAACGGCACCGAACAGCGGCGTTCCAGCTTCAACATCGTCGCCGGTCCGGGTTCGGCCTCCGTGCGCGTCACCACCGTGGCGAACGGCCTGCTTCCGGATGGCAGAACAACGCCAATCGATTTCGGCTCCGTTGCCGCCGGGGGAGTCGGCCCCACACAGGTATTTACGATTCGCAACCACGGCGTCGTCGCGTTGACGCCGACCAATCTGGTTTTGCCGCCGGGCTTCACGCTTTCCAGCGGCTTTCCCGTCAGTATCTCTGCAGGGGGTTCGTCCAGCTTCACCGTGCAAGTTGATACATCGAAAGTCGGTGCCCAGTTCGGCCAGTTGCAATTCACAACCAATGACCCGGACACGCCGCTGTACCGATTCAATTTGAAGGCAACCGTGACCGGGTCAGCAACTGTCGGCGCGCCGATCCTGACATTGCCGCGACCGGCAGCCGCTTACTCCAATGGCTCGGCTCCGCGCATCGTCAGCCCATTGGCGACTGTGTCAGATTCCGACACGACATATTTCGTGGGCGGTAGCTTGATCGTCGAGATCGCCGGCCGCGCGGTGTCCACGGATCAGTTGTCGGTGCGAAATCAGGGCACCGGCATCGGACAAATCGGCGTTGTCGGTGCGAACATCACGTACTCCGGCGCGATCATTGGCACGATGAGCGGCGGCAACGGCACGACGCCGCTCGCCATCGCCTTGAATGGCAATGTGACGACGATTATCGTTCAATCCCTGATGCGCAACGTGACTTTTGCCAGCTCACTCGCCGCGCCTTCGATTGGCCGGCGCTACCTCCGATTCACTGTGTTGGATGAGACAGCCAAGGAAAGCAACCGCGCAACAATGCAGGTTGCGTTTACCAATCAACAAGGCCCCGTCTGGGTCACTGGCATACAGGTCAACGACGGGTCGGCCCAGCGCTCGCGTGTCACTTCGTTGACCGTGCAATTCAGCCGGGCGATCCCTGTGCCCGGAGCCAACGCGTTTTCCGTGTTCGGTACCGGCTTGCCGGGAGTCAATGTGGTATGGAATCCGGCCATGACGCAGGCCACGTTGACATTCACGGGCCCGTCGTTGGAAGCCAGCTCGCTGGCCGACGGCACCTACACGCTGAACATCAATGGCAGCCAATTACAGGATTCGGACGGCAATACACTGGACGGTGATCTGGATGGCATGGCGGCCGGTGCCTATGCCGGCTACGGCTTCCATCGCTTCTTCGGTGACGCCGACGGCGATCGTAGCATCTCCGCCGCCGACTTCATCCAATTCCGCCTGGCCTTCGGCGGCACCAGCTTCGCCTTCGACATCGACGGCGACGGTGGTGTTTCCGCCAGTGATTTCATCCAATTCCGCCTGAGATTCGGCGGCTCACTCTAATGTGGCGAGTCCCGGCGCGCCGGGATAAGCACGACGTGGTTTTGGTTTTTTCCTGAGCCCGAAGCGCAAGCAACGGATCAAGTGTGCCATACGTGTATCTCATTCCATAATGACGAATTAATGCGCACTCCCGTCTCTTCGCCCGGAGGGCGCACGTTCGTAGCCAGGGGTTTCAACGGCAATAATAGACTTGGCTCACCTTGGCGGGGATAAGTCATTTTTTCGTGTCAAGTCGGTCAACGGCCGCATCAAAGTGTTTAATGACGGACTCCCATCTATCCAAGATTTCCATTTCCCGTCGCTGAATTGCTTCCGCCCTCGCGTTTTGTTCCGCACACGAGCGTTGCATTTCATCCGTAATGGATTGGACTCTTTTTACTTGACGAATTGCTGATATGCGGCTCCAAATGATGAGAGCAAGCCACATCAGCCCAAACACACCCATACAGATCGCAGCGGATGCCTCGCGGGAGACTGCCATTTCGGCTTCATTGATAGCGAACATTCAATTGGCCTTTCGTTTCTTTGCCCTTTTCTTGGCCGCTTTGGCAAGTTGCGGCTTAGCTTCATGCCATTCCCGCAAAGCCGTCACGCCGCGGCACAGCACAGTGTCAATCCTGAAAGTAGTCGCACAATGGAGCAGTGCTACTCTTCCACCCATGCCTGCTTCTTCTCATAAGCGGCCAGCCTTTTCGGTGCCAAGGCCTTTTCATCATCGTCTTGCAGGTAGTCCGGATCTTCCAGCGCCTTCGTTTGCCATTGGATGGCGTCTTCGAATTGGCCTAGAGCGGCATGAGCAGCCGCTAGGCTGCTAAGTTGCAAGCCCTTTTTCCAACTCGTCAATTCGCAAGATCGCTTTGCTAGTTCGAAGGCCGCATGGGCATCGCGAATGGTTGCATCGGGGCAGGTGGCCAACAGGTATGCCTTGCGACTCATTGCTGCCGCATATGTTGGACTGATTCGATAGGCTTCATCAAAGTCCTCGAGCGCGCCGGTGTAATCTCGTTTTTTTGCACGAATCATCCCGCGATAGTACAAGCCAAAAATGTTCGTCGGATCGATTCGAATGGCCTCTTCCAAATCAACCAGTGCGCGATCATATTCCTTTGAACGCCACCATGCGTAACCGCGCCAAGCCATGGCTTGTCCATTGGTCGGTGCCAGCCGTATTGCTTCACTAAAGTTCTTGATCGCCTGAGGGTAATTTTTCTTCCCCATGTACACTTGCCCGGAGAGTTGACAGGTGCGGGCATCTGGTCCATCAATCTGAGTCGCCCGGTCCAAGTCGCTGAGTGCCTTGTCGAATTCCTTCTTTGACAGCCAGGAATTGCCTCGATGCTGATGGGCCATCCCGTCAGTCTGATTGAGCTCGATCGCTTTCGTGAAATCTTGGATCGCCTGGTCGTGGTCTTTTTTTTGACTCCACGCGTGCCCTCGACCAGTAAAGGCAATTCCGTTTTTCGGTTCAAGCCGGATTGCCTCATCGAAGTCCGTCAGCGCTTTGTCGAAATCTAACTTGTGGTTCCAAACGATGCCACGATACGAGTACGCAATCGCATAATCTGGTTTAAGTCGAATCGCTTCGGTCAGGTCATGGATGGCTTCGTCTAATTCTCCCCGCGCCAGTCGGACAGTCCCGCGGCAGCTCAACGCCCAAGAGTCCTTCGGATTGATACGGATCAGTCCCGTGTAGAATTGCGGCGCGTTGTAAAATGGCTGCGCGTCCTTCTTGTCCAGCCAGCCCGTGCGACCATCACGTCCTCGGAAGCGAACCTTATCACTCGTTTCTTCAATTACGCCCCAAAGAGTCCCTCCATTTCAACTGCCGTTGACTTGCCATCTACCAATTCTTCAAACTGAGGTTTGGCCACCCGCGACATGGCCGGCTTACCTTGCCATTTGTACTCATGCGCTGTCGGAGGCGGCCCCGCGCCTGCCTTCCCTTCCGGGCCGCCGAGCACCTGGTAATGCGGCTTGATATGGTACAGGCCGGCCTTCTTTTGATCGCGGGCCTGTTGCGCCAACTCCTCGTCCCAAGTCAGCTTCAAACGTTCGCCATTGGAAAGGAGGATTTCCACCCAATTCGGGTCACTGTGCCAGATGAGGGCAGTAGGTTCCGCGTCAGCGGCAATCCGGTCCTTGGGCCAACCGGCATATTGTGTCGCTCGCTGACCATCGACGGCGATACTGCAGCTCCAAATAAACGGTCGACGTCTCGGACGAGCATCCATTGCATAGACTCGAACCACGGTCGGGGAATCGGGATCACGCGCCTCGAAGGACGGCAACGCTAAACTGGTATCGAGCATCTCTTCGGCAGTAGGCCACTTAATGTCGAGGACTTTGGACGGCGGATATCGCCGTCTGTCCGCCGCCTCCAGGCAAAAGTAAATGGCAACCGAGATGATCGCGATAAGGACCACGCCGCCCACAATCGTGCGGATGATCGCTGACTTAAGCGATTTTCGTTTGGGAGCGCCAAGGTGGCCGGCTTCAGACGCCATGTTCATTCACCGGAGTTCGCGATAGCAAACCAAAAAACACTTTTGTCAGGAAATCACAGTATATCCCGCCTTTCAGTGAATAGCGGAATTCTGGCGAATTCCGCTACGGCGCAAACTTGTAGCCGCATTCGCCAGAATGCGGTAGCTCTCCCCCCGGCCTACCTCTAGCGGAATTCTGGCGAATTCCGCTACGACGCTTGATCCTGACATTTTTATAGTGTACACTTGTATCTGTATCGGCGCGACACGCCGATACACTGCGATGTTCTCGCCAGACTTGGAACCAATTTGGCTGGCACATCGATCGCGCGGACTGCTTGCCGTCTGTCCGCGCGGTAGTTGATTCGACGGTGGCTGTTGATGTTCATGGCTTGTGCGGCATCGGTTCCGGCTGTTCAAATCGTGAACGTTCAACAACGAGTGCATGAGGCATTCGCGCTGATGTCGAGTAACGGCTCGCGAAACGGGTTGAAAGGCGATGCGACG
The DNA here is from genome assembly GCA_031396905.1 of Gemmataceae bacterium. GTDB lineage: Bacteria > Planctomycetota > Planctomycetia > Gemmatales > Gemmataceae > JAIBBI01. The sequence continues at coordinate 564 of JANNLP010000427.1, read as the reverse complement.
GGATGTGTCGATCCGGCGAAAATGTCGCGGAACGATGAACTCACTGGACGCTGCTCTCGCCATGCGACAAATCGGGCTGACGCTTCGGCGCAAGCTCGGTGTAGTCGGGCCAACGAACCAACGCTGGCTCGATATTATCGCCACTTGCTCGCGAACCGGGCATTTGGTGTTGAGTTCTCTTCAGGTTGTGCATCAGTCTTATTCTCCTCCCTCGCAGGGAGGGGTTTAGGGGAGGGTTTCAAGAACTACCTCCCTAGCCTCTTACTCAATGGGAGGCGACTGAATGGCAACACAACCTGATGCCTAGGCCTCCCCTCGGGGGAGTTTCCTCACGATCCCCGCAAAGGAAGGATTGTGCTTGCCGACCCGCTCGGGGGGCTCGGTCATGAGTTGATCACTTCAACTTGTGTGTTCCCGTCCGCATTGCTTTTCCTGTGGGCGCTCCTGCGCGCAGCCGGCATCGCCAGCATGGATCGTCGCGAGAGTGTATATCGGCTGGTTGAATGTGATCGTGATTGTCGCGGCTGAGTAGCCGCCCGGATCGGCAATCAAGAAACGAAGTGG
>JANNLP010000393.1:0-12855 GCA_031396905.1 Gemmataceae bacterium | reverse complement strand
GGTCGAGTCTTCGAGACCCAACAGGAGACTACGCCGGGATCAGAATCGCTCCTTCACCGTTGCGAAGGGTAATCGTTGTGGTGACCGCCCCCAACGTGCCGTTGGCATTCAACGGGCGGAAGTTGCCGCCGAGCGCATGTGTCGTGGCCGTGTTGTCGGCGGTGTTGCCGGTGCCGACGCCGGCTTTGTACGACAGTGGCTTGAATAGCACCTTGGCATTGGTGTAGTTGCGGCCGAAGATTTTGTACGTGAGCGCGGGATTGGCTGGATCGTTGTGCACGGCGAACTCACCCCATCCGCCTTGCGGCGCCCCCACGTTGTAAGCGGCGGCCGGCACCCAATGCCGCGTCCATGATGTGCTGGGTTCATAGCCGCCGAAGAACATCACCATTGTCTTGTTCGGGTCGGCAAGCAAGTAATAATAGGCCAGCGCGCCGAGTTGCGTTCGCGGGTCCGTGGGAGATCCGCCTTGCGGGTGGGTGTCAAGCACCAGATAGGGCGAGTTGGCGGCAGCAAGTCGGGATGCCACCAGCGTTGACAGGTCGTTAAAGCGCGACCACGTTGCCGACATTGGCCGCAGCGCGAACTCTTCCATGCTGGACGGCGTTCTCGTAATCACCTCGTCGGTCGAGGCGTTGCCGCCCGTCGTGTTCGGCAAGACCCATTTGGGCCCAACCGCGTAATTCACAGCCTGCAGTAGTTTGCCGTACTCGACGGAATAACTCGCCGTCGATTCGGCCAACTGTGCGCCGCCCGTCGGGTCGCGGCCATTGGAATTATCCACGAAGAAGCCATCGGCCAGCGGCTGCGACGCGAGTATGCGCTGATGTTGATTGGCCGCCCAATCCTTGACGGTTTGCGCCGTTGGGTTCACGACGAAACGCATTTGACCATAAGCCGGGTAGAACAGCCGGCTCTCGTAAAGGAAGCGTGCGTTCTTATTGGCAGCACGGCTCGCGAATTCTGTGTTGTTCAAATACCCATCGTGATTCAAGTCAGCGTTGTTATCGAAAGCGGGAAGAGTGCCGTTCTGACCGCCATTGGCCTGAACGTAATCCCGGCCCAATACCGTCGCAGCCACGGGGCTGGTGCCACCGGTGACTACACGCATGCGCACGAAATACAATCGGTTCGGCCCGCTGGCCAGCGATGCTTTCCAATTCGCCGGCGGATCAAACCGAATCGCTCCGGAGCGGCTGAATCCAGCCGTCGTATTACTGGTGGTGGCAAGCGCAGTCCAGCCGGTCGGCTGCCCCGCTGTATTTACAGCCGAGGCATACTCGAACACTGATGACCATGCCCCGCCTTTGGCTGTCGTGATGTTGAAATTCAGTTCGCCATACTTCTCGGGAAAGCCAAAATAGGTGGTTTCGCCCACGGCATTGCCGAAGCTCACATCTCCAGTGGTTCCGGTCCTTGACGCGCTGGTGTAGTCCGTGCTATTGCGCGCCACGCGCCACAACCAACTCACGGGAATCGAGGACGGGCTGCCGCCGGTAAACGCAGTCGGTGCTGTCACATGGTAAAACGCCGTCTCGCGGTTCAGACCCCGGCCATCCGCGTAGTTGAGCCAGTCGATGTAAAGACTCTCGTAGATGTTCGACACGTTCGTGTAGATCAACTGCGGCGTGTTCGGCGCCACGGATTGGATGTTTGCCAGATAGCTTGGATTGGAAACGACCAGATCCACACTGTTGGCCAACAGGTTCTGCTCAAAGCTGGTGAACGGCGTGCCGGAGTAAGCCAGCTGTGCCACGCGGATGTGCGTGTAGTGTTTCGGTATTGTTGGGATGTTGATGACGCTCGGCGGCACCGTGTTCGGCGGCGGCGGCGGATTCACCGGCGGTGCTGCATTCGAATCGATAATGAAATCATCCACCGAAACCGTGCCGGCATACTGTGCAGGCCGGTTCACGCCCGCGAACCCGGCCGCCGTGATCGATGTATCTGTGACGGTAATGGCCGCGGCCGCGGCAGTTTGCCATTGGCCCGCCGAGTTCAAGTATTGCCCGGTGGTCGGGCTGACCAACTCGGCGCGAATCTGCGAACCCGTGACCCGCAGCGTCACCTTCACCCATTGATTACTGATGTAAGGCGTCGAGGTGAGCGTACCCAACGTAGTCACAACACCGGCCACTGACTTGATGAGGTCCAACTTCACACCTCGAACCACTGACACTGAGTAAAATGTCGCCGCCGATCCACCCAGGTTCTGCCCGCGCGAGAACACTTGTGTCGGAATCAGGCTATCCGCATACACGGCCGCTGTCACGGCGGAATCGGCCGGCACGGCGATCGGCGACCAGGCCCGGGTGGTCACGTTCGAGGCCGTATTAATCGCCAGGCTCTTCGGTGCGCTCATCGCCTTACTATTGGAGACGGCGAAAGCCGGCGAAGATGTGCTCCATTGCGTCCAACCGGTCGGCAATGATCCGAGTGGCACGGCGTCGAATGATTCCGTCGTCACCGACGGCACTTCACGCAATTCCAATTGCTCGACGCGCAGGCGCGTCGTCTTTCGCTTGATGCGACTCATGGTTGTCGGCTCCAAGGGCACAGACGGATTGCCGTGGCTCGCTGCCGTTGTCGGGCATCCTGCCCCAAAAGACCGTTGGCCGCGCATCTCGTGCGGCCGACCCTTAGTTTCGGTTCGTGGCGTTTGGCATTATCAGACGAAGGGTGAACGCGCTTCGGAAGAGTCAATCGGCAATCCGCAGATCGTCTACGAGTCGGCGGACCTGCGCAACGCGCTCGGCCGATCAAACCCCTTCGCCCCACATTCTACCTAGTGAGTCGATGGGCCACGCCGAATCTGGCGATGAAAAAATGGACGCTCGCAAGAATTGTTTCAAGGTTCGATGGATTCGCCGTCAGTGCCGACTTTGACGAGGCGAATCGTCGGCAGCCGTGCTCCACCTTCAATAGGATGGCCGGCTAAGACCAATACCCGTTGCCCCGAATTGACGACGCCGGCTGCCGATGCCGCTCTGACGGCAGCATCGATACGGTCGGCACCATTTACCAGATCATCGCGAAGCGGCACCGGCGTGACACCCCATACCAATGCGAGTTGCCGCCGTGCCGCCGCAGTCGGCACCGGTGCGACAATGGCTGCGCGTGGCCGATGGCGTGATACTTGCCGGGCAGTGCGACCTGTGAGTGTCGGCACGATCAGCGCCGCCGCATCCGCTGACTCAGCCAACTGGCACAGCGCCCCCGCGAATTCGTCATCCAGCGTGGAATAGACGGAGACACACGACCCGCGGCGTCCATGCAAATCGGCTTCCGCTTGCCGAACAATTCGATCCATGCATGCAACTGCCTCGACAGGATAGTTGCCAATTGCTGTCTCGCCGCTCAGCATCACTGCATCGGTGCCGTCATACACCGAGTTGGCGACATCGCTGGCCTCGGCCCGAGTCGGTCGCGGATTGTTGCGCATCGAATCGAGCATGTCCGTCGCCGTGATAACCGGCTTGCCGTGCGCCCGCGCCTCGGCAATCACTCGTTTCTGCAGCACTGGCACGCGCTCAAGCGGAATCTCAACGCCGAGGTCGCCGCGTGCCACCATAATTCCATCGAATGCCGCCACAATATGCGGCAACTTGTCGATGGCCTCGGGCCGCTCAATCTTGGCGATGACCGGCACGTTCAACCCTACCGCTTTAGCGGCTGCACGTACTTCCAGCGCCGACTCCGCCGAGCGCACAAACGATAGTGCCAACCAGTCGGCACCGAACTTTGCCGCGATCTTCAGTGCCGCCAAGTCGCGCGCGGTCACCGACGGAATTGCCAACGGGCTATCCGGCAGATTGATGCCCTTTTTCGGCGACAGTACGCCGCCGACAATCGCGATGGCTTCGACACGGTCCGCACTGGCTGATTCCGCACGCAACTGCAATCGGCCATCATCCAGCAAGATGCGATGCCCAGGCTGAACACCGGGAAACACTTCCGGCTCGGTCACACCAAGCTCGTCACCCGTCGGCTTGGCGGAAAAGACGATGCGATCACCAACAGCAATCGTTCGTGGCGCTGACAACAACACCCGCAATTTCGGTCCTGGCAAGTCGGCCAAGACGGCGATGGTGCGGCCACAGGCATCCGCCGCTTCCCGCAACGCGGCCACTCGCCGCTCCGGTTCCTCGGCAACACCATGCGACAAATTGATGCGCGCCACATCCAGGCCGGCGCGGCAAAGCGCGGCAAGAACGCCTGGATGATCCGTCGCGGGACCAAGCGTGGCTACAATGCGAACACGGCGTGGTATGATCATACGTTGCGACTCACGAAGCCAGGGCCGCCATTGCAGCCCTGGCATGTGAGTGATTCGGCGAAATCAACTGAGGTTGATTCCACCCGCGAAGTTGGCGGCGAAAACGAATTGGGCAAAGCGCTGAGTCGGCGTATACGTCGTCAGGTCGTTGATAGTGGTCTGGTCGAAGATGCGTTGATCCGGTCCGCCATTGCCGGTCGGGCCAGTCAGGATATCGTCGAGTGTGCCGCCGGTGCGAACCGCGCCGACGCGGACGCCGCCGGTAAACGTCGAAGCATACGGGAAAGAATTGCCGGCGTTGAAGAACACCCAGTTGGCGGGGTTGCCGAACGAATCATAGGTCGCATCCAGCAGCCGAAAAACCTTCACATGCGGCCCGAAGCCGACGCCGGACCCGGTGATGATATCTGCGTACAGGAAGTTGGATGCATCGCGGTTGGTCGTGGTGAAGCCGGCCGCGACGCTGACACCGCCACGCTCTGTCGAGTTGTAAGCAAAGAACTCGGCGATCTTCTGGTGCGCGAGATCGGGCACCACATTAGGAAGGAAGTTGTAGACGCCGACCTTGGGGCCACCGCCGTTGCCGGCACCCGTGACGACTTCGTCGGTGGTTTGATCGCCGCCGATGTCGCCGCACGCAACCTGGACTCCGCCACGGAACGTCGTCTCGTAGGCGTAGAAGTTCATCACAACCGTGCCCTGATTGCCATTCCCGAATGCCCGGACATGCGGGTTTCCGGTTGGGCCGGCTCCGACAACGACGTCGATGAGATTGTCGCCATTGACATCGCCTGCTGCGACATTGACGCCGCCAAGAAAGGTGGGTGCAAAGGCAAAGAAGCTGCGAATCTCGGTCGGGGTCGTGTCGCCGGCCGCTACATCGACGCCGCTGAAGACTTTGACGTGTGGACCGCCGCCCTGACCCGCGCCTGTGATAATGTCGGGAACGGTATCGCCATCGATATCGCCGACCGCCACATCGACGCCGCCGGCAAACGTGCCATACGGTTGGAACGTGTCGAGTAAGGTGCCGGCATTGTTGTAGACCTTTACCGTCGCTGTCATTCCCGGACCGGAGCCGACCGCGAAGATCGGCGACGAATTGACGGATGGCGTGATGCGTTCATCCAATCTCGCCAGCCGCAGCGGACTCCGTTTGGTGGCGGGGGCTTTGCGTAGCGGTCGCGTCCAAAACTTGCTCAAAGTCATGATGTAGACTCCTTCCGGGGTCGAACGTCCTTCAGAGAACCCAACCGGCGCGAAACAAACGCCGGCCTTTACGATGTTGTCTTGGCGTGGAGGGCGATCGCGTTGACTGGGCTTCGGCGGTTGACCAAGTCACGAGTCTGACGGGGTCACTTCCATCGATACATTCATCCGGCCCATACCGGCAAACCGTATCGAGGCGGCGTCTGTGCCGCCCCTACAATCGTCATTGTCAGCACAGACCCCGCCCATCGGCAACCCCCCGCGCACGAATTGGCCCATTTTTCATAAATATCGTTTCAGATCATACAAGCGGTACAATCAGTGAAATAGGCACAAATGGGCCAAATAACGCAACGCGCCAGGAGGATCGGTAACATTGCCGTGCCGTCACGGCGCGGGTGACCGCAATGTGCTGACGTGAAGTGTTGATCAGAATCAGGGTAGTGTGTTAGCTTGCCACTCAGCGAAAAACTGAAGCGCCGACTTTGAATTCGTCTACTTTGGGTTTTCCTTTTTGCCTTTGTGGCTTTGCGAATAACTCTCAAGACTAACCGCAAAGACCCAAAGGCACGAAGGAAGCATAACCTTAGCCAAACTGCGCCAACACCTAACCAACCACTCGCACGTTGCGGGCGCACGGTCCGCGTTCGTTGATCGTTGACATGTACTCAACCTTCTCGCCCAGCTTCAGCTCCAGGAAGTCTTTGCCGACGACGTCGGCATGGAAAAAGAAGATGTTCTCGCCGCCGATGGCGGGCGTGATGAAGCCGTAGCCGTTCTTGATCGCGCTGATGACGCCGACCATTTCGATGCCTTGCACGTCCATGTTCGGGTCAGTTGCATCCGGCCCCATGCCGTCCGGCGTCGGTTGATAAGCCGGCCGCTCATAAGGCGGTCGCTCGAAAGGTTGCGACTGCGTGCTGCCCGGAACGCCACCCATCGGCGGGGTAAAATCGCGTCGCGGCACGAACAGGCCATTGATGACCGACTCATTGCGGCGTGCCCGGTCGTCAATCGTCTGCACCATATCCACCGGATACGTGGCTTCTTCAATCAACACCTGAGCCGTCCGGGTTTCCCGCTCATAGCCGTTGGCATCCTGGTAGCGGAAATCCCAGCCCAGCACCATGACGCGCACGCCCCGGCCAATCAGCTTGCGGACCAGCGAAAGGTAATCGCCGTCGCAAGCAACCAAAACGGCCACATCGAATCGATCCATCGACGCCAGCTCATACGCTTCCAGCGCGAACGACACGTCCATGCCCTTTTCGCCTTCACGCGACATTGCCATGTAATGGGCCGTGACGCCTTCGCGGATCAGCACGTCGTCAAAAACCCGTTCGCGGAACAGCAGATCGCGGTCATCGGCGTCGGACGCCCGCAGCCGGCCGCGGAAATAATGGGCCTCGGCAATCGGGCAATACCGGCTATCCACACCTTCCAGCCGGCCCACCTCGGAACGCAAGAACGCGTGCAGCCCGCCGACGCTCAGGCGCTGCCGCCGTTCGTGGTGGTACTGGTAGTAGTTGCTGACGTGAAAAAAGAAGTTGCCGTCGTAAAAGATACCGATCCGGATCATCGGACTGTTCATGTAACAAACCTCGTGAAAGGGAACACTCGAATCAATTCAGGGGTTTCATGGATGACCGAACGAAACGACTTGGCGAATAACCCGTTTGGCTCATGGGCCGCCGAACAACCCGGCGAACCCCGTGCATTTTCGTCGATCAATGGTTTCTTGCTTATGCCGTGATGGAACGGACGACGATGCGGGTAAACGGCTGGCGGTGCCCGCGCAAACGCTTGTAATTCTTGCGGCGATGAAACTTCTGCACCCGCGTCTTGATCGATGTCTGCTCGACCACCTCGGCAACGACCTTAGCCCCCGCCACCGTCGGCTGGCCAATCGTCACGGAATCGCCGCTGGCGTAAAGCAGCACCCGGTCAAACGTCAACTGTGTCCCTTTGTCGGCCGCACGAAAATCGACTTCGACTTGCGAACCTTCCGACACCCGATACTGCCGCGAACCATCCTCAAAAACCGCGTACATCGCCACCCTCCACCGCATATTATTGAGACATTTACCCTACGAAGTGAGGCGAGTTTCGGCCACTGAACGCACCAACGCTTCCCCAACTCCCCGACCCCCGACACCCGATTCAAATCATCATCCCAATACTGTTCCGGAACCCAAGAACATGTTGGTGGGGGTGTCCAGCGGGCCGCCGTTGTTGTTGATCCGGTCGGCGAAAAACCAATCGACGGTGGCTCCGCCCGTCTGCACGGTGACGTAGCCGTCGTTGAAGACGGTTTGATTCACGCCTTCGTCGCCGATGGTCCCATCCGCCGGGCGATCAGCGCGACCAATTGGCCGACATTCGCTAGCCCGGTAAGCTCCGCCGTGTGGAAGCGAATGTCGAACTCCTTTTCCACGGCCACCATAAGCTGGATGTGCGATAGCGAATCCCACCCTTCGACGTCCCGGGCGGAAGTCTCCTCGCGAAGGACGATCTCGTCGTCTTCGAACAGGTCTCGGCAGATAATGGTAAGTCGTTCCCAAATCACGGAAGTGTCCAAGTTCAATACTCCTCCACGAGGTGGATTTGCACGGAAAACGGCCGATAGTCCGCCACGTCGAGTCGCCAATGCGCCGTGCCGTCAGGCTCTTCGTGAACCCACGTGAAACCAAGTCCCCGGTAATGGTCTTGGACCATCCGGTTCTTCGCGGTGGGGATGTACACCCCGCGCAACGTGGCAATACCCATCAGTGAAGCCTTATCTACGACGTAATTGCACAAGAGTTGTTCAACGCCCCGTTGCAAGACCCGGCAGCTCATGAGCCATTCATCGATCCATAGCTCTTCACCTTCCTTCCGGCCACAGAACACCGAGATCAATCCGTTGTCCCCAAATCGATCCACGAGCCGGACGTAAGCAGTCAGTGAAGCAGGACTCTGCATTCGCTCTTCAACCTGGGAGCGCGTCATCCGCAGTGTGGTCAGATTGAACTGATTGCTCTTGTTGATCAACTGGGTGATGCGATCCAGGAACGCCGGCTCGAAGGGCCGGACGACGGCTTGTTGCCGCAGAGTGGCCAGGTAGGCGGGGTAATCAGTCACGGCCGCGGAAGATTTCTCCCGAAGCTGATTCTCGTGATACTGGCGCGTTCGATCGGCGTCCTCGTTGGTGAACGAGGCGATCTCGAACAGACCCGCATGATCTAGAAGCCGCACATAATCTGCCGGGTCTTCCGTCAATTCGATTACCTGAACTTCCGGCAGGCTTTGGCGGACTTGATCGCGCTCAACGGGATTGTCGTCCACGAACACCAGGGCATCGGTGCCGATGTTCAGCTGCGCGGCGATCTCGCGGAGGTTTTCGGGCTTGGTGCGCCAGTTGGCGTGGAAGGCCACGAAGTCCTTCAGGCGCAGGACCATCTCGGGGCGCTGGTCGAAAGGAGTCCGAGCGTTGGCGTCGTCATTCTTGCTGCAAACGGCGAGCAGCACACCGCGCTGCTTAAGCTGCAACAGGTATTCCTGAAAGGCCTTGAACGCCTCGCCGATCGGATCGCCCTCGCCGATGACGATGCCTTCCGGCCCGTCGTCGCCGACCACCCCGCCCCACAGGGTATTGTCCAAGTCCACCACCAGACACTTGGCGGTTCTGCCGACCAGCCCCCCGATGATGCAGGCAGTATTGTGGACGTACGGCAGAAGGCACGCAAAGGACACCGGTTGTTTCGCATGAAACCAGAAACGCGGATCAAACCACTGACTGACTCCGTGCTGGGCGGAGAGGTACTCCACGTCGTTGAGGTGGACATATGGCGGCGCTTGATCGCCCAGTTCACGATTCACGCGACGCAAGAAGTTGTTGGCGTCCCAGGGAGTCTTCGCCCCAAGGTTCCCCAGCGGTCGAACGGGGAGTGGATGAAAGTTATTGAGAAGTATTTCGCAGCCGGTATGGTCGTGCAGCTTGGCGCATAGGCCCAGCCAATAGCTGCATACTTCGTGTGCCTGCTCGCGCACCCGAAGCAGGCTATCTCCGGCTTGAGGCCACGTCGGAATGTTGAACGGCGTTGATACTACGACAGCCACTTCCGGTCGAAATCGGGCCGTGGCGCTGGACGGGTCGAGCATTTCCTGTGCGAAAGTGTTGTAATCGCTTCGGTGGAGTTGACAACATACGCCGCGACTCTCCAAGCAAAGTTCAAGCGGCTCCTCCAGTAGCTCTGTGGTTGCCCCGCCGAGCATAGCCAGGCGCACGGATCGGGAAAACTCCCACCGCTGCCCAGCCTTGAGAAGACGTTTCCTTTTTCGGAGGATGGATAACAGTTGAGCGTATTCCGTCGCTTCTCTTGCTTGCCGGTAAAGGTCCGGCCAGTCCTGTTTTTCTGCCTCCGCAGTAAGGTCCGTGCGTTGCGGGCTCATAGTTTTGCCCTGTTATTCTTGCAGTTATGCTTGCAGTACGGAAATCGCACAGAGCGGGACTGTTGTTCTAGCTCTTGGAGCCGCTTCGGCGAAGTCGTTCCAGCTTGATGAAGTCTATTACGCGATCCGATACGCGCAACGCCGCCGAGTATTGAGCGTGATGAGGGTCGAAAAACTCTTCCATCGTCAGGAACTCACGCAGGTCGAGAAATGGTGTATCCGCCAACGCTTCCCGAACCAACCTCTCATAGGTCTCGTAGCGTCCCGCCGGGTAGCCCTCGCGGGCATACGGGTGTTCCGGCAAGTTGATCACGTACAGATCGATTTGATGCCGGCGAGCAAAAGCACGCAGCCAGGCAAAACGCCGCCGGATGCCGTCCTCGGCGGGTGCCGGGTCCCAGGCAAGGATCTTGGGCCAGAGTCCGTCGGGATTCTGCACCCAGCCGCGGATTTCCTCCGGCGACAAAGGAGCCATGCCGCGGTACTTGGAGGTCCCAATAGCGATCGCCAGTCGCCCTTTCAGCGAGCCAAGCGCTCCAATATCCGGGAGCAGACTCATGAAATGGGCGGCCATCGCAGCACGGTAACGTGTCGGCTGCTTGCCCAGGAATAACGACCGAGCGGAAAGACTCTCCCAGACAGATTTCGGTATCAACATTGGACCGTCCGGTGTGATCTCGGCGCGAAAGAATGGGCTGTAGCGATTCACGGTCCCCACCTGCGGAAACCCTGCGGGAGGACCGATCGAAAGCGAGGGATCCACCGTTGCGAGGTTGGCCACAAACCGATTTGTGATGCCGAGTACAAGGGTACGTGGCACGGCTTCACGACCATAGCACTCCGCGATGTATTCGAGGTAGAGCAGGGCGTCGTCGAACGTTGCTCCCCCGACCCCGCCTTGAAAGGCGATTTCCCCAGGAAAGGCCTCGTCAAAGCGCTCACAGATCAATGCTTCCCGGAGATCCGAGGCACCGGCAAACAGTATCCGGTTGCTGCCACGCTCCTCGAAAAGGTGTGGTAGCAGCAGACGCAGATAGTCCTCGGTGCGGAACGGATAAAAGGCATACCGTTGTTCGGTCACGCGAGCAAACCACTGCAGTCCTGCCGTGAGCGCTGCGTACAGCAACAGTGCCGTGCCGAATGAAGCGAGCACCAGGCGGCATTTGCTAAAATCTCTCGTAAACAAAGTCCACCTGTGAGGAAGAGAGGAGCAGCAGGACCAGGATGAGGCCCGCCGCCGCCACGAGTTTGAGTAGAATTCTCCAGATCATTGGACTCACATCAGTTTGGACCAGATGCCTGACAGAAACGAAGTGTCCGTCAGTTGCAAGTTTCTGAAGTTCGCCAGTATCCGCAAGGCCTTGGACGCCTCGAATCGAAACAGTATCAGGGTGAAAGCAACCACATGAAACGTGAGCAAGATGCCCATTGCCTGGGCCACTCGGGATTTACGCAGGATTCGGAGTCGCGCCTTGCCAAACCAGTGCGTGTAGCCGGCTTCGCACGTGCGGTACACCACAAGGTAACACCCATGGGCGATGCCCCACAACAGGAAGTTGAGGGTCGTCCCGTGCCAGACTCCGCTGACGATCATTGTCAACAGCAGCGCCAGATTCATGGACAACAACGGCCGGGAACCAAACCATGAGTGGCTCAGACACCATCGATATGCTGGAGAGAACACGTAACTGGTCAGCCAAATCGTGAGCGATCGATGCCAGCGCGCCCAGTAATCGGAAATGTTGCGGGCGAGAAACGGGTTGTCGAAGTTTTCCGGAGGCCGAATTCCGATCAGGCTTCCCACTCCGATGACGATGTCACAGTAGCCTGAGAAATTGAAGTAAAGATAGAAGTAATACGCATAGACATTGATCAGCGTGCCGCCCAGGCTACTGGAAAGTCTGTCCGGGCTTTCCGGCGCGATTAAAGGCGTCAATCGAACCGCCAGCACATACGCCTTCACCAGGCCAAGCAGCACGCGCAGCACTGCGTTCAGGTGCGCCTCGAAAGTCGGCGGGAGCGACAGCTCTCGGCCCTCGTACTGCGCCACGAAGTCCTGATACCGCTGGATCGGTCCCGAAAGGAAGGTCGTGAACATCAGGCAGAAGTTCATGTAGTTCGGGAAGGTTAATTCCCCGAGTGTTCCGCTGTGGGCCTCAATCATGACATGGATGACCTTGAAGAAGAGGAAGCTGAGGCCAATCGTGCTGACAGTCACCCCCAGGAGGTCAGCGGGCAACACCCAACCCAGGAACGAATACTTACGCATGTAGACGAAGAGCAGCGTGTACACGATCAGCCCGGGCACGAACCAGCGCGGCTGACCAAGAATCAGGCGTGTCAGCAGGTACCCGATGAGTAGGAAAAGGATGGTTGACCCAACTCCTTGCGTTCCTGCCGCCCACCAGAGGAACAAAAGATTGGCCGAGAGGAGGATCGTCTGGCGCACAATGCCAAGAAGGGCGGAAAGCAGAATGCCTGTTACGAACGAGAGCGCGAAAAACTCAATTGATAGAAGTGAAAGTGACATTGCCCTATTGTTTGATCCGGATCTGAGGATTCGCTCTCATGGGTGATGGAAACCAACCGAGCCGTTGGCAAAGGCGACTCCACGAGAGAATCACCGAGGACAATGAGATCGGCCGTTTCGAGATCCTTCTGGTTCCGATCATCATACCAAAATTGTTCCGGAACCCATGCAATCGTGCAGATTCACGCTGCGGTTGCCGCCGGCCCTCCATCTTCAGTTGTCAAAGAACACTCTCGCTGGCGATAAATCGCCAGCCCCGACCCGCGGTGCCCGATCCCCGGCACCCGATTCCCGAAACCCGACTCTAGCTCCCTCGCCCCCGATATCCGCCCGCGCGCACTCCCACGCGCTGGAAAGGGGATGCCGCGGGCACTTGGGGTAATGGTCATGCTCGCTACGACCGTAGCGG
>JANNLP010000371.1:0-16748 GCA_031396905.1 Gemmataceae bacterium | reverse complement strand
AGCGATATTTCATCGTACATCCACTTGTGGTAGTGGCCGTAAGAAAAAAACCAGCGACGGCGCACGCAGATATCGCGGAAGAACATGGCAACCCAGCGCGTATGTTCTTCTCGCCACTCGGATTGCGGCTGGACATGAGTTTCGTCAAATGCCATCAGGTAATTGCGCCAGAATCGCACGTTGTCCGGAACTCGAACGCGAAGTACACCTCCTGGTTTCAGAATGCGGAAGCACTCGGATAGCAGCCGCATCCCATCGTCGCGCGTGAAGTGTTCCAGAACCTCGCCCAGGAAAACGCAGTCGCTGCCATTGTCGGGCCAGGGCAATCGCTTGAGCAGATTGGCAAAAGTCGTATCTCTGCTGAACTCTGAACGCGGCCAGATCCTCAGGCGGGTCATGAGCCGATCAAGCAAAGAAAAGTGGGAGGCGACCCACGCCCGCAGAGATCCATCGACGTTTTCCCAGCCTGGCGGCTGCACGGGGCCGCACCCCAAGTTCAACTTGCGCATACGTATCCCAAATTTGAAACGATGATGCTCATTCGGCCCGTGAATGCACGTCCCAATAGCGTTTGTTCGAAAACTCCCGATGCGACCAGTTCTTTCGGCTATTACAAATGAAACTGTCCGCGCCGCCAGCCCTTCCAGACGGACGGTCGGACCAGTCGCAGGAGAATCGCCGCCCATCCCGACGGCGCTTTGAGTCGTCTCATGACGCGGTGTTTTTGCGGCACAAAAGAACTCGGCGAACCGAACTCAAAAACGTCATTCGGACATGGCAATGTTGCTACGTTGTTACGGCGCAACCAGTCGTCGCATGTCCCTTCGACCATGACGATGGCTAAAGCTCGAGCCACATGCCTCGAGTCGAAGGCTAACAAGTCGACCCACCCGCGATCAGCCAACGCATCTCCGCGGCTACGAAGTTGGCTGCGTAACGGTTCGTCGGCATAAGCGGAAGCTAACCGCAGCACATTGGCTTTGCGCAGTTCCTGCGCTGCCCAGGTCTCCGTCGGATATTCCAACTGTTCTTTCTGATCGAAATAGGGCAATTCGTGTTGAACCATCCACGCCGCATAGTGTAAAAGGCAGGATCGCCCATAAGCATATCGTATATCCATTTCACCCAATTCGGCCTTGATTCTAAGATACCGATCGACCGCCATCAAGAAAATGGTATAGGACCAACGCAACTCCACGTTCAACAAATCGCGTGTTTCCCTATCATCGGACGGATGAACAACACGCCCAATGAGTTCCTCGACTTTGTCGAGATAGGCCCGGTGTCCTGAAAGTAGCCAGCCATCGAGTAACGCATTGATGGACAGCCCCGGACCGCGGCCAGGTCCGTGGAAAGCCGGATCGGCCGTGCTGCTCGCCAACCCGGTCGGACCATCGTCAATGAGGCCGAGAACGTTATTCACTCCGTCGTCCATCGCCAGCACCCAGTCCGCCAAACTCAGAGCGGCGTCACGCACGATGCGGTCACCAGTGAGGAAGTAATACGTGGTCAACCCACTGGTGAAATTATGAGCGCTTCCAGGGCCACCACCATACGGTCTGCCATCCGATGGGAGATTGGTGCGCGAATACGTCCGATGGGTGCAAGTGGCGGCGTCCTTGTAGTGATCGGTGAACCAGAACAACCCACCGTTGTAAGCGGCTTTGTCCTCAGTCGTATGGTAAATGTCGATATCCGCCACGTGCCTCGCCAACGGATCGGCCAGTTCCCACCATCGGCGATCGCCGGTCCGAAAAAACTGGAGCAGGCATCCGAGAATCGAGTCGTATTGATTGTTGAAGTGCGTAATGACCGGCGCGGGAGTTTCACAATGCAACAACTCGTGATTAGCCCATATCTCACCGTAGTTGCGCCAACCATATTCATCAATGGCTTCACGGCCGGCGAAAATACTGTCAATACCCTCGATGGCACCCGCCAGATAGTTGTCCAGGTCGGAATGTGGCCCCGGTTCTTGCGGTGCGAGATGAGGAAAGGCACCTGATTCGGCATACCATTCGGATGTTGAACGAGCCACCACGGGCCGGTGAACCCAGCCTAAAGCTTCAGAGTCGCCGTTTGGAGGACCGACATGCAGCCAAACCGTATGTGTTTTTTGTTCGCCGCCCTGAAGTTCGTGAAGATCAGCGAATTGATCTGGAAAGAGGCCGACACGTAGCATCGAGCGATCGGCAAGGATTGACTTGGGAAACTGCTGCCAGAATTCCGGGACCGATACCGAAACAGCCGCCACCGCGGATCTCATGGTCAGTTGCGGTGATGCTCGAAAACCAATTTGCTCCATCTGTTTGGCCCGCACTCGATAACCTCGAAAGCTGCAGGGTACGCGGCCAACACGATTGACATGATTCCTGCTGTTCCACTTTTCTCCACCGCTGGAGTCCTGGTATATCTCAACCGGACCTGTCTCGTCGAAGCTGGTGGCCGCGTCGACCTCAGCGCGCCAGTCAGTCTTGTACTGCTGCTCGCCGACAAGTTTCCATTGCAACGAAAGGTCGCGAAAGAGTATCGAGCCTGGGTCACCCAAATCCCAAAGGCCCCCCCGATGTCTCGCTCGCCTCGGGTTGTGAATTGTCACGCCAATACGACATAACCCGGTGCCAGCGAAAATGTCGAATCGAGCTTCAAATCGGCACGGTGCAGTGCCGACGAAAAAACCTTTCAGGCAAATTGTCGTACGGACAGGACCAGCCGTTTCGCATATGACGTCTTCGATCCGGGAAAGGCATTGGCGACCCTTCGCATCGGTTAGTGCAATGCCCGCGCCGTTTGGAACTAGAACGGTTTGGCCTAACCAATCAATGTAGGGAAGCAGGCCTGTCGTTGTATTGACTCGGAAAACCGCCGAACCGCTGTCTACGCTAAATTCGTCCGCAGCGCTCTTAAGGTTGTTGACTGGTCGAGTGTGATTTGTGCCTGTAGTATCCTCAATCAATCGCAATTGAGTCTGGCCCACGTTGAGCGGCGGCGCAATGAAGTCGAGCATCAGCCAGCGAATGCTACCGTCAGGCCATTTAGCCAGGGGTTCTACCTGAAGCGGCATCTCCCGGCCGGTTCCAACGTGAATTGCTAGGGAAGCGGGCCATTTTAATGCCCCGCGCGGGAACGGCAAGCCGCAAGTAACGGGCTGACTCGATCGACTCGAAAAGGAGCTGTCCAAAAGAAGAGAAACTGAAAACATATTGTAAGCCTGTGCCAGGTCCTCGCTTCAGTTTTGCCGTTTTGGCCGAGAACTTTGATCATGGCGGGCGTTCCCATAGGTTTGGTCTACGCCGCATTCATTGACATCGCCCAAAACTGTTTTGTAACTGTTTCTATTAAGATGCAGTGGCCCCGGGCTGGGACCGCGGTGAAATGTGACAGACGGCTGGAAAGGAGTGATAGGCCCATTTGACGGCCATTGCGGCCATGATTACCAACAACGGAGTCAACATTGAGCGATGTCGGGAGTACGCGTCTAAGCCAACGACGCCGATTGTCGCCAAATAATAGCCACAGACGACGACAAGGCCAAGCGTGAACCACCGCGACGTCTTTTGTACGAGTCCGACTATTGAGCCGACGATTGCCAGGATTGCGACCCCTGCAGCCAGAAGCACCTCCCAAATAAAGGCCACAGTGAGAATCGCATCATTACGTCGCAGAGAGGCGATGAAAGCGGGCCAGTCGCCGCGTAATGCAGTCGAAAGTCCCGGCGGGTGCCATTCCCGGCCACCCATCTCGGCGAGGTCTGCAACGTTATGAGATACCAACGACTTTCCGATGCCAGTGATCGTGGAAATGGTCAGCGAACGAGGGTATTTCCAAAGAACCTTCGAGGTTACCGCGCGCAGCTCAGCATCCAATTCGCGCACGCTCCGGTCGACCGTCCACATATTGTTGCACTGCCTGAACGAGATAATCCCGTATTCCTGTCGAATTAATTCCTGGGCTTCGGACCAAGTTACGCCTTGCTCGACGGCGTAAGCACCCGCGCCCGCCGAATAGATTAGATTGGAACAGTCAGACGGTGAGAGTCGATACACGCCAAACACGGCTACATTTCGTGCAATCCAGGGAACAATGCAGGCAACATAAATCACAACAAGAATGCCCGCCCCAGCGAGATGGCGGACGTTTCGGTGGACCAGGGAAAGGACTGCCCATCCGCCACCAAGAACCAAAGGCAAATATAAGCTAGACGGCCGAGTGAGGGTAGCCAAGCCTAATAACACTCCAATTGCCATCGCAATACCTAGTCGCGCCGGATTGGCAAAACACCGAAGCCACAACAAAATCCCCGTCGTGGCGAAAAGGCCAAACAGGCACTCGCTCATTGCTTGGAAATCCAATACGGCTAACGACAGGTCGGAGGCGATAAGGATTCCAGCTAGGAGCGCTACAACACGCCCAAACACGAATACTCCGAGGGCATATACGGTCACTGCCAACAACGCCCGGCACGCGGCCTGCACTGCGAATACTCCCCAGACACCGCCTGCTACCATTTCCAGGCCGCCTGCCACAACCGGGTAAACCGGCGTGCGAAAGTAATCAGGTGTGTACGGTGGGCCATCCATGCGGGAAAAGACTCCGCCCTGCCAGATGTTGCGACCAAGTATCACGAAATGCTGCGCGTCCGGGTTGGACATTTGCCGGTAGTCGTGAAAATAGCTGGGATTATTCGTTCCGATGTAAGCGGCAATCATTCCATCAACGCTGACGGCCACAAGGCAAATGCAAAGCACGTCACGAAGTCTCGGTCGCTCCACTGGCAATCTCCTGTTCCGTCAACGGAAATGACTCGGGGCTTGGCGAAACTAACGAGCCGATTTCAATTGAGCCGTGGCTGTCGAATGGGATCAGTCCTACCCGTTCTGCGTGGGGACTCGACTACCTCGGCGACAATGTAAGTTGGCCGGCCCTTCGTCTCTATGAATATTCGTCGCACGTACTCGCCTACAATGCCAAGGCTGATTAGCTGGACGGCGCTCATGATTAGAACGACAATGATGGTGCTGGCCCAACCGCGCGGAGTCGCGCTATTGAGAAACGCATCCATTACGACCCAAACAGTCAACAGAGCGGCAATGCTTGCCGATGCAAAACCCAAGTAGGCGACAAGGCGAAGGGGGTAGCTGCTAAAGCTTATTAGCCCGTCGATCGCCAAGCCAACCAGAGCTCGAAACGAGTACTTCGGTCGGCCGGCTTCGCGTGCCGCGCGCTCGTACCGCACGCCCTTCTGGCGGAAGCCGACGAACGTGCGGAGGCCTCGCACAAAACGGTTCCGCTCAGGAAGTTGATTCAAAGTGTTGACAACTTTGCGGTCCATCAGGCAGAAGTCGCCGCTATCGAGCGGTATATCCAGGTCACTCAGTGCGCGCCAGAGTCGATAGAAGAGGAAATAGCCTGCGCGCTTAAGAACACCTTCTTTGCGTTTCATGCGAATGGCGTAGACAACGTCAAAACCCTCTCGCCAGCACGAAATAAACTGATCCAGAACCTCCGGTGGATCCTGAAGATCGCCGTCCATGACAACGACCGCGTGTCCACGCGCATAGTCCAAGCCAGCGCAAACCGCAGCCTGATGGCCGAAATTGCGACTGAGGTGGACTACGCGGACATTTGCATCGCCCGCCTGCATGGCGTTCAATAGCCCGGCCGTTGAATCCTGACTACCATCATTAACGAACACGCATTCATAGGTTACGCCGAAAGAACCTAGTGATCGAGTCAGTCGATCATGGAGTATTCCGATGTTCTCCTCTTCATTGAATAGAGGAACTACCACCGTGATGTCCGGAAGCGGGGTTGTTTCGTCGATCGTCAAGAGTGATGATTCCAAGTCGACCTCGCCGATGTTAGCCGAGCTTACAGCTCTTCCGGGAAAATAGGCTTCGCTATGTACAAGATAACCACGACAGTTAGTAACCAAAGCAGGCCGTTGATCGCAAATATTGGGTCTTTGCCCAACACTTCTACCGGACCATCGTGACGGCCCTCCTGGACCTTGAAGATGTACCGAAAGATTCCGTAAGCTACGAACGGCACGGTGTAAATTAATCGTGACGTTTGATGCAGTCGAACGGTATCGGGTGCGACTGTGTACAACATGTACGACAGTAGACAGGTCGATGCAGTAATGCCAAGTAAGACGTTGAGCTTCTCGGGACTATAGGACTGCAATGAGGACCGATATGCCATCGGGTCGGTAAGGCCGTCCATCTCAAGTCGCCGCTTGCCAAATCCCAACAACATTGCCAGCGAGAAGCCGCAAATGAGTATCCACGAAGTTGGCGTGACGCCAATCGCCGCGCATCCCGCGACCAAGCGGAGGTCGAATCCTATCGCAATGGACAATACATCGACGATGACGCGATACTTGAGAAGGACACAGTAAAGCAGGCTATTGGCGAGATAGAGGACACCGACCAACAAAAAGCTGTGTGGCAACACCGCGGCCCCGAGGGCCAAGCCGGTCAGGACGAACACAACCATAAGTACAAGGGCAACAGTCGCACTAATTCGACCTGAGGCGACGGGTCGGAGTCGCTTCCGCGGATGCTGCCGATCTGCCGCCGCGTCCAGCACGTCATTCAGGCAATAAACAGCACTGGACCAAAGACAGAAACAGGCCAAGGCTGGTACGGCACAGCGATAGGCGACCGGTTCCGTGACGTAGCCGCTGAAAATCAATGGTGTGAGGACGAAGATGTTTTTTGTCCATTGCATCGGCCGGCAAAGAGACACGAGACTGCTCAATAGGCGACGACCATGTGCCGCTTTCGTCCTCGGAGCAACATCAAGACTCATTCCGCACCCATGGATCGGACATTGTTTCGTGCGACAACGTCGCACAATCAGGACGCACCCGAATGGACCACAAGGGGTTGAGTCTTTGTGGTACGGACACGCCGTCCCTGTTGCTCGAAAATGTCAGCCGCGCGTCGACTGAGGTATGTCCAATTGAAATTATCTTGAACCCAGCGTCGCGCCTCAATTCCCATGTTGTCGAGTTGCCGACGTTCAACTAACCATTCCGTGATTGCTTGAGCGATTATCGCCGGTAAGGAGCAGTCAATTACGATACCCGTTTCGGGAATGCTCATGGTTTCCGCAGTACCACCCGAGGTGCCAGCAATGACCGGCTTGCCACACGCCTGCGCTTCCAGCAGCACCATGCCAAACCCTTCAATGTCTTGACCCACTTGTCGATTCGGAAGCACAAACAAATCGCATTGTTGATACGCGGCGACAAGCTCAGCGTCGCCCAGTTCGCCGAGAAACTGCACATGGTCGCTCAAGCCCTCGCGACGAACAAGTTGTACCAACGTCTGCCGCTCTTCGCCATCGCCAAAGATGGCGTAAAGAATGTTTGGAATCGCTTGCCGGATGAGCGGCAACGCCTCGATCAAGCGATCGTGGCCCTTACGCTTCTGCAGCCGCCCCACCGTCAATACGACCTGGCGGTCATTCCACCCGAGCTGCTTCCGTACGGCGGGATCACGCGGTGCCGGGTGAAACTTCTCGACATCAACTCCCGGATGCAAAACACGCACACGGTCGGACTTGGCTTGCCACAAGTCTTCCGCGATCCGCGCCGTGTTCCTGCTATTGGCGATCAGAAAGTCGGCCCCAGCCACGACCCGCCGGGCCAGCCAGCGCAGTTCACGACTCTCTGACGTGCAAGTGATTTCTTCGCCGTGTACGAAACACACATATGGGATGCCGAACCAGCGCTTCAGACACCACGCCATGACGCCTTCAGGCAAGACACGGGCAGCATGGACGCGATCCGGACGATGCTGCTTTACTAGTTTGCGAAGCCGAAAAAAGGAGTTGCCATAACCAATCAGACCGCGCCAACTGCGCAACCCCCATTCAGTAAGCGTCAAAGGTAGTCGTTCGACGCGCAGATCATGTTTAGTATCGAACTCCACTTGGCCGGGAACGTTGCTGGCGGCAATTACATACTCGGCGCGGGGTAGTCGCGAATAGATCTCCCACAACCATCTGCCGCTTCCTCCAGTTTGAGGGGGAAATATCTCGCTAATCACCAAGCTTGTCATTGACAGAATTCAGCGTTTTGAAGGCTAATGTGAAGCGTACAAATGGGGTTTGGGTCCGAGAGTCTCGATGTAAGCACGAGATCACCCGTGGCACCTTGATGCGGACCAATTGCCTGACAAATGCCAGGCCTATTTCCGATGAACTGACCTCTTCGCGATAAAACCAATGAGCGATCTATCGATACTTAAGAGTACTATTTTTCCACAGCATACGGGTTCAAGCCAAAATAATTCTTGACTTGGGTGCTGCCCGACCGGCTGCTTTTGATGGCATCCCAAAGCGCGTAGGGAACTGTGCCATATCCAAGCGAATCCGGGGCGGCGAGTTCAAAAGCTATCCCCAACGTCAGTGCGGTTCGCTGCCCGCTCCGTTTGAGATAATCGCTCACTTCGGTGTTACGATAGTCGCCGAGTGCAACGACATTGAATTCGACACAACGGTGTGTTTTCCTGTCGAACCGCAACGTGCCGCGAATCTCAAAGTCAGCCGCGCGCGAAGCACTGTTGTACTCAGCGTGATTCGACATTTTGGCGGATCCATCAAGCCGGTACCGCAGATAGTCCTGCGAGTACTCATCCACAGTAAGTGCCAGAGTTCCCGTCCGGATGTCAGTCGGCGACCACACTGCCGGAAGACAAATTGTGCTGTCAACCAAGTGATTTCGAACAATGCGTTGGGATATCGCGGTCGGGACAGGGTAGGATGACCCTACGGTTACGTCTTCTCTGAATAGGTTTTTACATTCAATCGCCGTCAGCCAAAGGAAGTCGCGCTGCGGACCGGAATATTGCCGCGCCTGGAGTTCGATCGGACGCAGGGTGTTTTGCCGATCACGTTCAAAGCCACGAGTATAGACGCGCACGACCAGCCCCTCCGGTGGTGGCGGCAGACGGTACGCAGTCGCGGGCGCCAATGGCACCTCAGCGGGCTTTCGCTCGGCTTCAGGCAAGTTTGCAAATTCCCGAAACGCCTTGTCGAGATCCGAATCCCAGTTTGGCTGGGCTGCTCCGAGTACCTTGCCAGTTGCGGTTTGGAGAGTCCTGTTGTTGCCGCCCGTAATTACCACCGGGACGCAGTGCCGACAAACCAATGCCACCAATTGGGGTCCGAACGACCTTCGGACGAACATGCCTCCGTTTCAGCATTGACCCAGTGGCTCGCCAGACATCGACCAAACATAAAGTGGTTTTCCCTCCTTGGCCGCTTTTTGTCGCGCCTTGTCGAGATCAATCATCCAGGGGATCGACGACCAACCAGATTCCGCCCACGTCGGCTTGATCAGCCGAACCATCCGATCAAGGTCGTCAATCGGCGGATTGGTCGGATCGATCGCCTGGACTAAAGTCGCGACGAGCATGCTAGCTGCGATCCAAGAACAAATCGGGGACTTCACGGCGATCCTCCTTCAGGGTGTCGACCGGTGGCGAAATGTTGAACAAAGTTCGACTCGAAAAGGCTTCATGCGAAGCATCCAGTTCCCGCGCTATTCAGTTCCTTTTTCACGTGAATGCTCAAGAGAAATGGCGTGGTCATTCGCCGGAGTCGCATTCGGCGAATGTGGCCTCATCACGTCGCGCTCGGGCGAGCGGCCGTTCCGTCGCACGGCTGGCTCAGGCAATTGCTTGTTCATTGCCAGAAAATCGCACAATACCCGCTCACATTGGTCCTCTTGTCGGGCGAACCAAGTGTCCTCCGCGTAATCGCGCCAACGGCCCGGTTCGGCGTGATGTACTAGTGCTGCCAACTTCTCCGACTCAAACATCCCGACACCGGCTTCTTCCAATAGATCCACGATTTTGCCTTGGGGATTGGCCAACAGATCCTCGTACGCAAGACTGTAGTGCGCGTACTTTCGACCAAATATGTAAGATAGCCGCCATAAATAGTAGAACAGTTGATAGGGGTGTAGCACACGGCGATCGTCAAGGAATGGAAAATGATTCCGAAGGTCAACGACCCACGGCATCAAATAGTAATGGTCATGGGCGCGAAAATCCTCCATTCGCGCGAATTTTGGATAGCGCCGCACATCGCCAAGCGATGAACACCATTGATCGCGCGGATGCCGATAGAGGTGAAGGATCTTGGCCTCGGGAAAGTTCCTCCGGAGCCACGGCAATCTGAAATCGACGCGGTTGAACTGTAACACGGGCAGTCCTTTTGCCCGTTGAATGAGGATTTCTATATATCGTTTCAGCCCCGGATCCCAGAAGTCGGCATCCATATACAAGTGATGCGCAATCCATTCATCGCGGTAGTACTCTCCGAGGTCATCGAGTCCATCGTATTCGCGCCAGTAATCAGTTACATTTCGGTGGCTAGCATCGGTATTGGTCCCGCGAACCTTCGGATCAAACCACCGACGTTCATTGAGCGGCTCATAGTACGCTTTGACTCCGGCCACGTTTCGGAAAAGGTTCCAAAGTAGAGTTGATCCGCTACGAAATCGCGCCGTGATGAAGACCGCCTTATGGGGATCATCAGTATTTCCGGATCGCAATGGCGGCTGTGGAAGTTCCGCATATGGAAGCTCGCAACGGTCGGACAGCGACAACGGCAAGTTACGCCGACCAGGAAGCACGCCCCGCAAGCTTTCGGTTACAATCGCGCGGCCATCGTCTGTTGACAGGATCTTCCGAATTGACTGAAATAACAGGCGACGCATCCAATTCCGTATGCTTCGGATGGGCCAAAAACGCTGATGCCACGGATTTTCGTATGGACCGGTTGGCCGAGCTGCCATCGCTGATATCCTAGCTCCGTCGAGTCGACCGCGAACGAATTGTCACGTTATGCAGAACAGGACTGTCCGGCAGCGTGCATACCGAATACACGGTGTTGATTCTTGCCGGTCGGATCTTTAGTTCCGGTCAGAAGAGGGTCTTGCACCTGCGATAACCGGGCTAACTCGTTTGACCGAGCAGACTCCGAACGCGGCGCGCCAGGCCTCGCATCATACGCTTGACACGGCCATCCGGCAGGAGTTCGAACCAGATCCGCAGCCGATTAATTGTGTGTCGGTGCATTAAGTAGCCAACGTCGCGAGTCCATAAATATGTGTCCCGACTTCCAACATAGTCGGGGGCGGTGAGCGCATTGCCGTTCTGATAGGCCCCGTGATAGCCGATGTTCTGCACGTAACTTGGCCGCAAACATACGATGGGAATGTTCTGTTCGATTAGCCGATTCGTATAGTCGGTGTCGTAAGCAACTCCCGTGTCCCGGAAAGCCCCGATCGATTCATAGACGTCGCGTGGGAGGAGCCAATTCAACGCCGGCTGGCGTTGCTTGAGCAACACCTCGCTTGTCGGAAGAAATAAACTGGACTGATGGGGGCGGAAAGGGATGTTGAGAGCCGCGAATACGCCGCGAATGCCCCTGTCCTTGGCTTCGCCGTACACTTGGATCAGCCGCTGTAGCCAACCGGGGTGGTAGACGACGTCATCATCGCACATCACGTAAAACGGAGCTTCGGGGAATCTGGCGGCGATGAGTGGAACATTGTACTCTTGGCCCTTATTGGGGCCCAAACGCTCCGGATTCAACCAAACGTCGACGTTCGCGTGCGACGACTTCAGAGTGTCAAGAAACGGTTCGATCCGCCGATCAGTGCTCCGGTCGTTGATGAACACGACTCGCGCGCTTTCGGGCAGTTGACTTGCCAGCAGGCTCGGAAGGCTGCGGCGGATGTAGCGAAAATCGTGCCGGTCCTTGCCAGCCCAGACTTTCACCATGATCGGGAACAGTATGCTGTCGTTCATACGCTATTGATGAATAGTCACAACGGAGTGCACGGCATTCGTGTGCTGACGGCCTACGTCGTTACCTTGCGCGTTGGGCGACCAATCGCAGAATATTTCCCTGTCCCATATCTCGCAGCATTTCGCAGAACGGTTCCAGGACTTCCTGAAACGTTTTGCTACTCAGCAAGGATTTTGGATCAAGCGACTGAACCAGAGAAGTCAATTCGTCGTTCTCCAGGAGCGAAACCGCCATGCTCTGCACGAGGTAACGGGAAGTAGATTTGGTCTTCAAACGAATGATGTCGAATCCGGCGTCGGTCACCAGACGCGTGAGCGTATCCTGAGTGAAATGATAGAAGTGGCGTGGTAAATCCCAGTTCCAACTGCGTGATCGAAACACCGCCGAACCAAATGCTCCCGCATTTGGAACTTCAATGAACAACCGTCCGCCCGGTCTCACTATAGTCCGTGCGGACGCAAGAGCGTTGCGTGGTGACGGCATGTGTTCCAGCACATGGGACATGTTAATGACGTCCATACTGGATTGAGGAATGTCTACATCCGTCAAGTCGCCCAGCCAAACGGTATGACCATGAATCCGGGCTTGATTGAGCGCCTCGTTAGAAACATCGATACCAAACGTCTTCCAGCCAAGTCTAGCCAGTGCGCTCAAAGCGACGCCGGACCCACATCCGACGTCCAGAAAACTGCCCGGTTTCACCCAGCCACATTCATCGGTGACCACGTCTCGAAGCCCAGCGCCGAGTCCAACCCCTTGAAAAAGAGACCACGGTAGCTGGTGGCCGCGCAGCCAGTGCTTGATCGTCTCCTTGCAACCCTTCGTCAAACCCGGCTCGCCGGGCGTGTACGCATAGTATGTTCTTGGATAATGATCGAGAAGTCGTGCACGCGTTGGCCGTGGATTGAGGTACATCAATCCACATTGTTGACACCGGGCGACGTGCCACACCGTTTCACGTCGATCTAGGTCAAAAAACCCGCTTTGAACCGCCCAATTGCGGTCCACACTGTTGAGGAAGGGCTGGCTCGCCCACGAGCCGCAAAGATCACATGCTAGCTCTTCAAGGTCAATGCTGGCAGAATCCTGGTTTTCGGCCGTTTTCAGCGGTTCGGAGAGAAGTGATGTCGTGTTACTTGCTGGCATGTCGCGTTTTAAGTGATAAGTGAAGTTCTGACGCCGTTTCGAGATGCGGTCAATCAGTTCGGTACGTCCCATTCGGAGCGCACGAGGTATGGGCCAAGGGTCCTTTCCGGTGATCGGCCGTTGCCATAGTAATCAACCGGCAGCACATCAAAGTGAGCGGCCCCGTCGATATGATCGGTTGGTGCGGTCGCGTACAACGGCTTTGCGAAGAGGTCAAGTGAGAAGCGACCCGGCGCCAAATTGACCGATTCCAATCGACAGACGACCAAGTCGCCGGGCATATTGACGGGCCCGGCCTTCGCGAGGAAGGTGCCCACAGTGAAAAGCCGGCAGCCGGCGGCATCGCTGACGGTAATCCAAAAATGAACTTTGGCGGGAGGCCCACTCCAATCCGTTTGCAGTTCGATTGTCATCGGCTCACCGCAAGAGACGTGATTGGTCGTCACGCCGCTGCCGTCGAGCATTCGCATGCTTCGAAACACCGGCACGCAGCCGGCGCTTCGTCGTGAATGTTGAGATAGATCGACCTCGGCCCCGTTGGATGTGTCACAGCTTCGTACATAGTGTTCGATACCTTTTGAGCAGGGTCCGAAGTACGACAGTTGGCCGCGCTCCAACACCGCGACCTGTTGACACAGATTCTGAATGGCTGACATGTTATGGCTCACGAACAAGATCGTGCGCGCCGACTTGCTGATTTCGGAAATCTTACCGAGGCATTTGCGTTGAAACTCCTGGTCCCCAACGGCCAGGACTTCGTCGATTACCAGAATCTCGGGGTCCAAGTGCGCCGCCACCGCGAACGCGAGTCGAACGTACATGCCGCTCGAGTAGCGTTTCACCGGCGTGTCGAGGTACCGCTCGATCTCCGAGAAGGCGACGATCTCGTCGAACTTACGGTCGATGTCACTGCGCCGCATGCCGAGAATCGCGCCATTGAGATAGATATTCTCTCGGCCGGTAAGTTCCGGATGAAAGCCCGTGCCCACTTCAAGCAAACTGCCCATCCGGCCAAGAATCTCAGCTCGACCGGACGAAGGCTCGACAACCCTGCTGAGGATTTTCAGCAACGTGCTTTTGCCGGCACCATTGCGGCCAATGATGCCGACGACCTCACCCGGCTGCACTGCAAAGGACACGTCTTTCAGAGCCAAGAAGGCGTTGTCTTTACTTTCCGAGTGATTTGGCGCCGCAGACCGACGGCGGAATGGGGCAGTGAATGCCGATGCTAGCGACTCGCGCAGGGTGTTGTACTGGTCCTTGCCGCGCATACCGAGGCGATATTGCTTGGATAGGTTTTCGACGCGGATAGCTGGTTTCATCGGGGCGTTTTTCGTTAGTAGAGCTGTACGTGGATATTAAGAAGTCGAATGATGCAACGGTTTTGGCACATCATGATTCGCATGTACACGGGCTGCAACTTGGTCGACGGAAACCAGATTCAGTGCACCGCCACCCGATCCCTAATGCGCGTCAGCGGTTCGGCACGCATGTACTCAGGACACGGCAATGCGAACATCTTCAACACGGTCGGAGCGATCGATTTGAGTGAGACTTTTTCTTCGTGAATCTCGTGCTTTCGGTCAGGGCTGCGCACCCACATCATACCGTCGGGATGATGGTAGCCGCTCTTGACAGCCCCGGTCTCGTAAAACACGTCGAAGAATGGGATCGTCCGGTTGTCGGGCTCGACTGTGATGACGGTGTCGGATGGTAAATGACTTGTCTGGGAACACTGAACTGTGAGGTCGTTTCCATGAATCTCGCCATGAAACGCACATCTTGCGCCGACGCGATGCTTTCGCAATTCGGCCAAAGAATCGGCTGCGTCGCTCGCTGAATCGAACCGCAGACAAAACTGTTCAGCCATCACGGGGTGGTAAGTATGACGGTGGCGGACACCAAGCCGCTCTGTCAACAATGCCGGCGACTTGATCCGGTAGTAATGCCTGGCACCGGCGGACTCATGTTTCAGATAAGGCTGCTGACTCAACCCCGTGCAATAGATCAAGGTCGCATCGTCGCCAGCGAGCCTCATGATTCGCCCGAGAAGATCATCCATGTTTTTGTAGCCATAAAGGATAGCACCCGCGTGATCGCGCTGATCGGCGTCCGATGGCTTGACTTCGAAAAGTTGAGGCTCGAATTCGCGCCAATACGTGTGTTGAAAATGCGCCGTACTGTTGATGAAAAACGTGCTGAAGTCTGGACGAAGCCGGCGGTAATAGTGTCGAAACACGTCCCACTGAAATCGGTCCAAAAGCGCCGCCCGCTTCCAGTGCGATTGTCCCGAAACCCGTTCAGTCCATATCTGTTTCAACGTCATCGCCACGGTCGTCGGTGATAACCCATGTGAAGCCATAAAGGCCAAAAATCGCACGGCATCGGCCTTGGATAGCGGAGCTGTTCGATCCGTGTGCTCCTGCACGGAAGACCGCACAAACTTGTAATATGCGCTGAACTCGTTTTCCGGGAATGGTCGTAGGCCGGTCGACCAAGGGTCCGGGAGCAAGTATCCATTCAACGGTTGATCGTAGCGAGCATTCATGCTGCCGCAGACCCATACCGAATGGCCGGCTTCAGAAAGAATGTCCCAAACCGCCTTGGTCTGCAATCGATGACCGTCCGCCAACTGGGTGATGCCGTGTTCGGCAGCGGCCAATCCGCTGTGGATTGTCACCCATTGTACCCAGGGATTGAGATTCTCGCCCTGTTCTTCCGCATCGGTCACATAGACACGCGACTCGTCGTACAATCGCTTGAAATTAGGCAAGTGGCCGGCTCCCATGAATTGACTCATGAGACGCGGCGTGAGTTCATTGAACTCGACTAAAACTACGGATGGAGATTTGGGTTTCATGCTCGGACTGCTTTTCAAGCCAATTTTCAATCGGAACCAATCAACGCTACTGCATTGAGTTTGCGGCTACCAATGAACGGGTCATAGTTGGGACCGGCGCATATGGAATCATCCGACGCCGGACACCTCGAATCGCGCCGACGGGCGCCGGCTGGGCCTGGCTATGAATGCGCAACGTTCCTGCGCCGAGCAAAGCGAGATAATACGGAAATTCGACAGCTTCGGCGCTAAGAAACTGGGCCGCAACAATGAACCCGACCAAACCGGAAATCACCATTCGTGCCAAAACCCGAAGCAACGGATCAGCGACTGGAGTCTTCTCACGGGTGAGAGGCCATAGTCGCACTATGCAGATCCCGTAGACCCCAACCAGTAGAAACGCCAGACCGGGCCAACCTAACTCTGCCGCGGTCTGCATCCACGTGGAATGGGCTGCGCGACCGGCGGTAATACCATATTGCGAGCAGACCACCGGGAAATGAGCTGGTCCGATTCCCCACGGGTTTTGCATCAACATTTCCCAACATGCTGTCCAAAAATCAAGGCGGCCGCCGCCCTTCGCATCGACAGCCTCATCACCGAATATGGTCATGAAGCGCGCAACAACATTGACCCCAGCCAGCCGCCACACCAGAAGGATCCCCAACGCCAGGACTACGTATTCTCTTGGTCGTTTTGGGGTCAGTAGGAAACAGAGAGCGGCAGTAATCAAAAGCGACAACATGCCGCCGCGTGAATGACTGAATAGCACAACATGGGCCATGAACCCGGCAAGGCAGTACGCCAACACTGACTGCCAACGGCGCGCCGCATTCAAACCCATGTAAAAGGCCAGTCCCATGCCTGTAACCGCCGACATCGCGATGCCGTTGTTATCAAGACCTCCGTGTGTCATATCGGCCGATATGAC
>JANNLP010000333.1:0-11589 GCA_031396905.1 Gemmataceae bacterium | reverse complement strand
GTCGGCGACCGCCGCCGGCCTGGGCACGCTCGGCAACTACGGCGGACCGACGCAGACCATACCACTATTGCGCGGCAGTCCGGCCATTGATGCTGGCAGCGCCACGACCATCACGATGGATCAGCGCGGCTTGCCGCGTGTTGGCGCGCCCGACATTGGCGCATTCGAGAGTCAAGGGTTCAAGCTGACGACGTCCGGCTCCGGCCAGTCAGCACTACCCAACACGCCATTTGCCAATCCGCTGGTGGTTGCCGTGACGGCCAACAATCCCGTCGAGCCGGTCGATGGTAGCGTGGTGACGTTTACGCCGCCGGCGTTCGGCGCATCAGCGACGCTATCAATATCGACTGTTGCTATCATGAGCGGCAAAGCGTCCGTGACCGCGATCGCCAATGGCACTACGGGAAAATACCAGGTCATCGCCAAGAGTGGTTTCCTGATGACCAGTTTTGTGTTGACCAATGCCGGACCGCCGAATGTCGTCTCGCAGAACTTTGTCGGCGGGAACTTGTCGGTGTCGCTCGGCAATCAGGGAAACGACATTGAAGTGTTTGGCCAGGCCGGCGCGGTCACAGTGCGCTCGAACGGCACGGTGGTCGGCACATATGCCGTGACGGGCATTGTCACCGTGGGCGGCGGAACCGGACATGACACCGTGACCATTACCGTGAACTCCGGAGCTGCCTTCCCGAGCCTGGTCACCGTCAACGCCGGCGGCGGCAACGATGTCGTTCAAGTCGGAAGCTCGGCTGCCACGCCGGGCACCATTCCCAACCTGACGCTGAATCTCGCCGACGGCAATAATCAGGTCATCGACAAAGGCGTGAACATTACCAACAGCTGGAACATCAACGCCGGGTCGGGCAACGATGCGTTCCAATTGACTTCACCGGTCGCCAACTCGCTTTCCATCTCCGCCGGCGATGGCAACAACACAGCCTCGATCTTCTCGAAAGTTGGCAACCAGGTCCTTTACAAAGGCGGCAGCGGAACTGACAACGTGACCGTCGGAGGTGTGAACAGCTATGGTCTGTACGTCTTCCTCGGCGGCGGCAACGATACGTTCACGTTCGCTCCCGGCGCGTCAATCGGCCGAGGCCTCATCGACTTCGGCGCCGACAACGACACCTACGTGCCCAACGGCGTCTTCGTCGGCATGGGTTTAACACTGTTGAACTTGTGATCCGACCGGTCAGGAACGTTGTTTCGATAGAATTCACGTCGGCAACGATGCATACGAAATCGCAAATGTTCGTGTTCGTTTTGGCGAGCGTTGAAGCGTTAGCTCAACGTGGATTCGAAGATTTGAACAGGCGAAAACCACGTCGAGCTGACGCTTCGAAGCTCGCCACAAAAAAAAGAACCCCCACCCGCTTTCGCGGATAGGGGTTCAAAAACCCGGCAATAACCTACTTGCGCCCGCGACGGCGACACCATCTGAGTTCCGGGGTCGCCGCCCGACAAAACTGAAATCACACAGGATGCATCGTGCCTAGCGCACCCAGTGATGCCCCCTACACTTCGAATTCGTCGAAGTCGAGGCTCGGGGCGAAGTTGTTCAACGCGGACAACGTGTCGAACCCGCCGCCGCCGTGCACGGTCATGGAATCGCTAGCGTTATTGTTCCACACCGTTGCGGTATCGTCGCCCTCGCCAAGGTCGGCTAGAAGGCTGACAAACGTATTGTTCTTCAGTGTCAGACTGTCGTTGTCGTCCTCAAGTTCGATGGTGAGTTCAGGGAATATGCAATTTGCCAGGTTAACAGTGTCGTCACCACTGCCGGCAAAGATGCCGTAGAAGCCGAAGTTCGGAATGGGCGAATTGCTCACGACGTTCTTGAGAGTCAACTCATCGTTGCCGTCGCCCAGAAACACGGACAAAGTCTCGGCCGACGAGTTCTTTATCTGCACCTCGTCGTTGCCGCCGCCTGCCTCAAGTACCAATTCACCCTTGTCGCCTTCGGCCGATGTGACCACGACGTTGGTCAATGTCCAAGAATCGTCTCGCTCGTAGCCAAGATAAAACTCTGTATTGGGTAAATAGAGGGTGCCAAACCCTTCGGAATCGACAGTCACGTTCTTCAGATCGATTTCGCTCCCCGTGACCGTAAATTGGCCGATGGTGTAATAGTATCCGAAATCGGGGTCGTAGAATTTTCCGCCGCCGACGAAGTCGACGTTATTCATCCGGATCGTGCCGGCGAAGAAATTTGCGAAGAACTGGTTCAAAGTTGCAGTGGTCTGGGTTGTCGTGGCCAAGAGACTGACGTTCGACGCGTCGATGGTGTCGTTCCCTTCGAAAGACCCGACGCTGAAATCCGCATAAACTTCGACCTCGCCATGCAGGTTGATGTTGACGTTCATGAGCCGAAAGGTGTCGTCATGGCTGCTGCCGTCAATAAAGGATTGGATAAAAGCGTTGTCCGCGTTCACGTTCACGTCAAGATTTGCAATGGTAATGATGTTACCCGGGCCGGTAAGCCCATAGTCGCCGTAGACATTGATGTCGAAGTATTTCACGTCGGCACGGTTGTTCAAAACCGTGATGAGGTCCCTACCGTCGGCGGCATCATAGTTGGAGTCGCCCTGGAAACCGAAAGTCGCATAGTCGCCTTGAACTTTCGTGCCGGTGACAGTGATGGTGTCGTTCCCGTTCGGCGAATCGAATTCACCGTCACCGTTGACGCTGACACTGAGTCCCACTTGGCCCATGCGGGCCAGGCCAGGACGACTACCAACCAGTTGAGCATTGTCATTGCCGGAACCCCCATAGATGGAGACGCCGCTGATGGCGAGATTCTGACCGCGGACGATATCGTTGCCTTCGGCCATGTTCACAAACAGATCGTGGATTCCGGAAAACGTGATGGCCTTGTTGCTGCCGTTTACGGTGGTGCCGATTCCCTGCACTGTCACCGAACCAGGGGCGGAACTGCTGAGTTGTACGGAATTGGCGGCTGCGTCGCCGTTCAACTGAAGGTAGCTCCCGAACAGGAGCGCGGCCGAAATGTTGCCCGCCGGCACGGTGCGATCCTCCAATCGCTGTACTGTCAACGGAGAACGGAAGGGACGGCGCAGAGAACGGCGTGGCATGGAAAACCCCCTCATTTGATGGTGGAAATCACGGAACCGTGTTCCGCTAATACTTATAAGCGAGAAATCGGGGCGAAAGCCTTCAGGCGCGGATGGCGAATTCTCGCCCCGGCGTCCTCAGCCAATTGAACGATTGCTGCTGTCACGTCTTTTGGCCAGGCTTTGCCGACGGCTCAATTCGTGGATCAGACGAGTCGCCTGGCCCACGATCTACTTCGTTTCACCATGATTCATTGCCGATCGGGCGACTCGCATATCGAATGGCAATGCTGTCGCAAAAGATCTTTTCCAATGCCTTCGCCGCGCGATCACAGATGGTCGCGGACGGATCTGTCAACAACTCGAATAGCTTGGGAACCGCGGCCTGAGCCTCCCGGCCAAAATTGCCCAGAGATTCCACGACTGCGTGTCGTACCTCGATGGATGGGTCATTCAGGCGATCGATGAGTTCCGGCACAGCGTTTGGGGACACGAGTCTGATTCGTCCCAACGCGATTGCCGATTGACGCCGAACATCAATGTCGCCATCATCGAGCAGTCGAATCAACTTTTGTCCCGCGGATGCACCCGAGGGGCCAAGGTCGCCCAGTGCGGCGGCCGCATGTTGACGAACGAGGTGGCACGCATCGTCCAAAGCGCTCTCAAGGAGATCGACGTCTCTGTGAATCACGCGGATTAGCGAAATTGCCGCGACACAACGAACGTCTTCAATATCGTCGGCAAGACGTTCACGGATCGCGGCCATCGTGTCATTGGCCGTTGAACCAATTTCTCCAAGGGCAGTGAGCGCGGCAATTCGCACGGGGGACGCCGAGTTGCGGCTAGCATCAATGAGTGCAGGCACTGAGGGCAGGCCGACTTTCGCCAAGGCCCGCGTGGCATTAAACGTCACGGCATCGTCGGAATCGTTGAGCGCCGAAATCAGCGGCGACACAGCCGCCTCGGCGTCTGCCCCAAGTGACTCCAAAAGCGAAGAGGCGCTGCGCCGTGCCTGCACTTCAGGGCCTTTCAATTCGCAGACCAACACCGACACAGCAGGCCGGCCGATCTTGGCCAGAGCGATGCTCGCATTGCCGCGAACCGTTGAGTCGGCATCACGAAGCGCGGCTCCGAGGGCGGCTACCGCTGGACTGGCCGCCGGTCCCAGCCGCGCCAATGCATCCGTGGCGTGTCTTCGCGTTGCGTTATCCCCGGCCTCCAGGTGATGCGTTAGTGATGCGACATCCATGGTTCGGAAATCGGGCGTTGTCGGCCTCGTGGTGAAGTGATGCACAGTAATAGCGGCAAAGGCAATAGCCAGGGCGGCGATGCCACAACGGCGAAGTCCTCTCACTTTAGCGTCGGATGACCAAGCGCATTCGCTGATGCAATCTTCGGTATCTGATTGATTGGTTTTGATTGTCCGTCGCATGATAGCACCAACTTTCGCACGAGTTACGGTCGATGTGGACGGCGCATTCACGGTCGTCTTCTCGATCAACCGCCGAATCGAGGAACGAGAATTCGCT
Organism: Gemmataceae bacterium; assembly: GCA_031396905.1. Lineage (GTDB taxonomy): Bacteria > Planctomycetota > Planctomycetia > Gemmatales > Gemmataceae > JAIBBI01. The sequence continues at coordinate 6,989 of JANNLP010000333.1, read as the reverse complement.
ATTACTTACAGCGGGAACGGCGCGCGAAAGCCCTCACGGAACAAACCGAATTGACGACAATGGCCATCTCGCTCGTCGAGGTACCTTGCCGCGCGGAACGAATTCGCCTAGTGAGGTAGCAACGGCCGAGAATCAGATTGTTAGTTTGGAGTCAACGAATGCAAGCAATCGTGCTAGTGCGTGTTGCCTAGCTCGTTCACGTAACCCTGCATTTCGATGGAGGAAACGCTCCTATGGCGAGTCCCAACATTAAGAAGATCAGCCCGCTGGTTGTGTACATTCCCAGTAACAAATGTGACTTCACGATCACTGGGTCGGGCTTCAATGCCGGCACTCAGGTTGGTATCGCCGGACCAATAGACGGCTGGACATTTGAAACGAAGGGCAATGCTGATTTTTCAATACTTTCGGTTTGTGCTCAATGGCAGCCAACTGACGCGACGCCACAACTTTATGGCGTGGGCAACATCACCATCACGGTCACGAATGACGATGGAGAGTCCGATTCGAGCGAAGAGCCGGTGACTGTTGTCGAAGACGACAGGTTGCCGAAATCAGGGCGATAGTGACGTGCCGCCCTGGCCATATAGTGTTGAGCCCATCAACGGACTTTGTGATTGGCGTTACGAGCCAAGTCGTTTCGTGGCCGCATCGACTTCGTTGCTGATCGTTTGGAATTGGTAGTATTCCGCGTCGATGTCTCGTATTCGACGGAGTGCCGCAGCGGCCTTGTCATACGATTGTCGTGCTTCCGCGATGTTTCCCATCGCTTCGCCCAACATTCCCAGGCTCAGGTAGTTCTTGCCCAGACGACCGTGGTAGGATGGGACCTCGGGAAACTGTGAGCTAAGAGCGAAAAGTGCGGACTGCGATGAATTGAGGTCCTTTCGTGCCGCCTCGAATTCGCGCATCTTCGTCAGGAGCCGTCCGCGAGTCTGAACAGCGATGGCGAGCCACTCTTGGTAGGCTGCATTCTGGGGATGATCGAGGACGAGTTTGTTGGCACGAAGGATCGCTTCGGTCAACAAATTGCGCGCATCGTCTTGCCGTTCGAGCGCATCCAGCGCAATGCTCTTCTCAATCATGGCCCGGCTTAGCCAGTGACCACCGTTGGCCGCATCGATGATTTTTGTGTCGATCAGGTTCTTCAATTGGGCAATAGCGTCATCAAGCAACGGTATCGCATCATTGGGTCGGCCGAGTTCGCGTTCGCTCACGCCTTTGTACGCCACCATGCCGGCCAACATCAGTCGATACAACTTGGATGGCTTGGGTATCTGTCGAAGGACATCGGCCGCCCGATCGCTGGTTTGGCTCGCCACTTCAAACTGCCCTCGCTCGTTTTGCAATAGTGCCAGGGCATACAGCGCCATCGCCAACGGACGACGAAAATCCGTCCGATTGGCCGCAGTTTTGCGCAGTTCATCGGCGACATCGACAGCGTCCATCAACATTGAGTTTGCTTCCTTAAGTCGGCCAAGGGATTGCAGGAGAGCGGCATGATCGACGGTGGTCATACACAGGTCGACGCGAATAGCGCGGTCGTCGGGCAAATGGGCCGAAAGCTCTTTCAGCAGTCGGATGGACTCACGAAAAGATTGGTCGGCAACAGACCATTTCATGACTTGTCCATGCACATTGCCCGAATAACGGTGTAGCTTCGCGGCGCTTTTCTGTAAGCTCGGGTCATCGGGCTTCTGCGCCAAAAACGCCCGAGTCGTTTGCAGTGCGGCGTCCAAAAGTTCATTGCGCACGGTTTCGGTTTGGCTAATCAACGGGAGCTTTACCTCGGCGATGTCGATCAATTGGTGACTGAGCTTTTGGGAGATTTCTAAATTCGCTTCCGCCCGCTTCCACTCCCGTTCGGCACTGGCTCGTTGGTTGGATTCTTCAATCAGGGCATAGTGTGCCCGCAGCGCCTGCCAAATGCTGACGCCCGCTCCCGTGACAATCGCCGCCATCACCAGCGTCGCGGCAATGACCGTCCCTTTGTTTCGCCGCACGAATTTTTTGAATTGATACACTCGGCTCGGCGGACACGCTTCCACCGGCTCGTCGGCCAGATAACGCTGAATGTCCATCAACAAGCCATTGGCCGTCTCGTAGCGCCGGTTGCGGTCCTTTTCCAGGCACTTCATGGCGATCCAATCGAGATCGCCGCTGACCAGTCGGGTCAATCGAGCTGGCTCCAGCTTGCGTTTGGCCGCGATCGACGGCAAATCGTCGGACGATGAGAGCTTGGTGCTCGGTTTCGACGGCTCAACCTCGCGGATGATCCGCAGGCACTCCGTGAGGGCCGCTTGCCGCAGTTGCCGGCGGTCCAGCGGCGTCGAACCGGTCAGCAGTTCGTAAAGTAACACGCCTAGTGCATAAATGTCGGCGCGGGTGTCCACATCAAGCGCGCTCAGTTTCGCTTGTTCCGGGCTCATGTACTCAAACGTGCCGACGACGATGCCCAATTGCGTGTCGACCTCAGTGTCGGTCAGGCGCTGATGCAGGGCCTTGGCTACGCCGAAATCGATCACTTTGGGAATCGGCACGCCATCCTGCATTGTGACCAAGACATTCGATGGCTTGATATCGCGGTGGATGATTCCCTTTTGATGCGCGTGTTGAATCGCATGACATATTGGAATAAAGAGCGCCAAGCGTTCGCGAACACTGAGTTGTGACTGGTCACAATGGGATGTAATGGGGATGCCATGGATCAGCTCCATCACGAAAAAAGGCCGGTGGTCAACGGTTGTGCCGGCGTCGAACACTTTGGCGATATTTGTGTGATCCATCAAGGCGAGGGCTTGCCGTTCGGTTTCAAAGCGGCGAATGACCTGAACGGTATCCATGCCGGGTTTGATTAGCTTCAGAGCAACCCGACGCCGGACTGGCTCGGTTTGATCGGCACTCCAAACCACACCCATGCCGCCTTCGCCGATCTTTTCCACAAGTGTGTACGGGCCGATTCGGGCACCGGCCGTGTCCGCAGACATGGCTCGACCGGCTGCCGTCGCCGCTTCGCCTGGCGGTAAGGAGCCGGTAATCCCGGCGTTGGGATCCAAAGCGTGTTCCAGGAAACTCCCGGCCACCGCGTCGGCCGCGAGCAGTCGCTCGACGCGCCGGCGCAGTGCCACGTCGTTACCGCAGGCGCCGTCGAGATAAGCGATGCGTTCGGCCGGCACGGACATGTTTCGCGCAGCTTCAAAGATCAATTCCGCGGACCGGCTGTCCGGCATGGTCGTGCTCCCTAATTCTTACTGCGCGAAATCCGCGTCAGAACCCTCACGGCACCACGACATTTTCTTCATCACTTTCGGCCAATGCTACATACAACCACGATCGAGCGTAGGCCCACCAGCGTTCCGCCGTCGCCAACGAAACGCCGAGCGCCGTCGCCGTTTCGGACATGGTCAAGCCGCCAAAAAACCGCATTTTGACCAGTTCGGCCTTGATCGGTTCCTCGGCGGCCAATCGATTCAACACTTCATCGAGCGCAAGCAAGGCATCGGGAGATTCGGTGACGCGGTGGATTTCATCGAGTGGAACGCGGTATCGGCCACCACCGCGTTTCTGGGTTGCCTTAGCACGAGCGCGATCGATCAGAATGCGGCGCATGGCTTCCGCCGCGGCCGCGACAAAGTGCGTTCGACTCTGCCATTGCGGTTCATTAGCGTTGCCAACGAGTCGTAGATAAGCTTCGTGAACCAATGCCGTCGCATTGAACGACTGGCCCGGTGATTCCCGCGCCACTTGCATTCCCGCGACCTGGCGCAATTCGCTGTAGACCAACGGAAACAATTCCGCGGCTGCGTTGGCGTCGCCGCGCTCAGCGGCTTCGAGTACGTGAATGCCGGATGACATGACGGGCACTGCGAGTTTTGGTTCTAGTCGGCATTGTAATGACGGATTACACAAATTCCCATCGAACTCAAGACTTCCACTTCTCAGACGGTGCTTGAGAATATCGGAAACCGCCCCGGTGACGCTGATGCTAACCGCGATGGCCAAATACCTCCAGCGAACGATCACCCGCAAGCGGAATTGGTCCCTCCATTGGCACCGGACCAACGTCCTAATACCGGTCATTTCTTGTGGATAAATAGCGGGCACTATTTAGTCGTGGGACACTTTCGTGGCCTGCCTTGACTCGTACTCTACATCCGTCTAGCATGGTGCACGTCGCTCAACGATTGAACATCGCGGCTCATGAGTTGTTAACGCCCCGAGAATTACCGTGTTTTTCGCACTAGCACTTATTGCGCTTATCCTGCTCGTCATGAGCGGGTTATCGACCCACCAACTGGCCAATCGGCCGGAAGAGGGGTATTGCATCTCATCTATCCTGTACATCGTGGAGTCTGAACATGCTCGCATCCCGCAGAGAAAACAACTCGGCCGCGCGCCTCCGTGCGCGCTTGTGGGTCAATTCGCTTGAAGGCCGGGTCGCCCCGGCTGTATTCACCGTTAATTCGCTGACCGATACCGGCACTGGAACCGGCCTCGTTGGCGACTTGCGCTATTGCATCAATCAAGCCAACGCGCTGACCGGCGACGACGAGATCAACATCACGGCCACCGGAGTCATCACGCTCGCTATGGGCCAGTTCACACTCAGCGACCCCACCGGCAAGACCACGATCACCGGGCCAGGTGCGAATCTATTGACGATTGACGCCAACCTGAAGAGTCGGGTGTTCGAAATTAAGAACGGCGTGACCGCCGAGATCACGGGCCTCACCGCGACTAGGGGGAGGGTCGGAAGTCACGGTGGCGGCGTTAATAACGCTGGTACGCTTACAATCATGAATTCCATTTTCAGTGGCAACACCGCAATTGGAACTGGTGCCAATGGCGGTGGCATCAACAACTCCGGTACACTCACAGTCATCAATGCCACCCTCAGTGGCAACTCCGCAAACGGCTTTTCGGGAAGCGCCGGCGGAAACGGTGGCGGTATCAACAACTCCGGCACGCTCACAGTCACAAATTCAACCCTCACTGGGAACTCATCGCATGTTTTTTCCGGCAGCGTCGGCGGCGGGGGAGGGATCAATAACACCGGCACTTTGACAGTGACAAATGCCGAACTGTATGCCAACTCAGTAACTGGCACGAATGCGAAAGGAGGCGGCATTAACAACTCGGGCGTCTTGACTTTAACGAACGCTAAACTGAGCGGCAACAGTGCGCGCAGCGGCGGTGGGATCAACAACTCGGGTACGTCGTCTGCTTCCACCATTGCAAACTCCAGCCTCGTTGGAAACACCGGTTCCGTTGGCGGGGGCGGACTTAGTAACTTTGGAACAATTGCCGTTTCGGATTCCAACATCAATGGAAATCTCGGTGGCAGTGGTGGTGGCATTGATAACTCTGGTACGTTGGCCATTTTGGATTCCAGCATCAATGGAAATACGGGCTCTACTTTAAGCAATGGCGGTGGTATCAGAAACTACGGTACCCTTACTATTTCGAATGCCACTTTCAGTGGAAACTTCGGTACCTTTGGCGCTGGCATCTGTAACATTGGAATAATCACGATGTCGGGCAGCAGCATCAGCGGTAATTACTCGGCGGGAGTTGGATTGGGCGCGGGTGGAGGCGTCTATAATTCTGTCGGCAGCACGATCACGATTACGCATTCCACAATTAACGGAAACTCCACGCAAAATGGGTTGGGCGGCGGCCTTTATAGCCGCGGTACACTGGCAATTGCCAACGCAAGCATCAGCGGAAACTTCGCGAGCTTTGGTGGTGGCGGCTTAATATGTTCTGGCTCAACCGCAATTAATAATACCCGCATCAGCGGGAACACTTCTCCCCGTTCGGGGGCCGGTATTGCAAACTACGGCCAGGCCGTAATTGCATACTCCCAAGTCACCGGAAACACTGTTGGCGGCAATGACGGAGGCGGCGGCATTCGCAATGGACGAGATGCAACACTCGTTTTCTCGTATTCCGAGGTCAGCGGCAATTCAGCCAGAGCCGGAGGTGGCATCTACAATGACCTTTCCGGCAATGCCACAATCATCAACTCGACTATCAGCAACAATACGAGTGCAACCTCGGGAGGCGGAATATCCAACCGTGGTACGCTAGCGATAATAAGTTCCACTATCAGCGGAAACTCTGCCGGTAGCTTCGGCGGTGGCGTCGTCAACTACTTTAATCCTGGCACGCAGCATGTCACAAATTCCATAGTGGCTGGCAACAAAGCACCGCTTGGTTCGGATCAGGCTGGTAGCTTGGCCACCAATGTCAACAACCTCATCAACATGTCGGCAGCCGCCGCCGGCTTGGGCACGCTCGGCAATTACGGCGGACCAACGCAGACCATACCGCTTTTACGCAGCAGTCCGGCCATTGATGCCGGCAGCGCCACGACCATCACGATGGATCAGCGCGGCTTGCCGCGTTTTGGCACCCCAGACATTGGTGCATTCGAAAGCCAAGGGTTTAAGTTGACCACATCCGGCTCCGGTCAGTCAGCACCGCCGAACACGCCGTTTGCCAAGCCACTCGTCGTTACCGTGACGGCTAACAATCCTGTCGAGCCAGTCGATGGTGGCGTGGTCACGTTTACGCCGCCGGCATTCGGCGCATCGGCCTCGCTCTCGGCATCGACCGTTGCCGTCATGGGCGGCAAAGCGTCTGTGACCGCGATCGCGAATGGCACCGCGGGCAAATACCAGGTCATCGCCAAGAGCGGTTTGTTGATGACGAGTTTCGTTTTGACAAATGCGGGGCCGCCGAATGTCGTCTCGCAGAGCTTCGTCGGCGGAAACTTGTCGGTGTCATTCGGAAACCAGGGCAACGACATCGAAGTGTTTGGCCAAACCGGTGCGGTCACGGTGCGATCAAACGGCACGGTGGTCGGCACGTATGCCGTTACGGGCATTGTCACCGTGGGCGGCGGAACCGGAAACGATACCGTGACCATCACGGTCAACTCCGGAGCGGCTTTCCCGAGTTTGGTTACCGTCAACGCCGGCGGCGGC
>JANNLP010000309.1:0-15276 GCA_031396905.1 Gemmataceae bacterium | reverse complement strand
GACGCTGACCTCCGGCGGCTTCACCGCCACCGGTGTCGGTTTGCGATTGAGCGGCACGAGCGGCGTCGCCGGTGGCAACACCAATCAGACCGGCGTTATCAGCGGCCCCGGTGGCCTGAATGTGTTCTCCGGCAACTGGACCTTCAGCGGAGACAACACCTATTCCGGCGGTACTTTCCTCGATACCACAGTCGCCGCAGTGATGGGCATCGGCATTGACTCGACGCCCAACAACGCGGCACCGACCAGCGGCCCGTTCGGCACCGGCGCTGTGTCATTCTCCACCGGATTCGGTATGAACCTCCGGGCCGACGGCGGTGCCCGTACCATCAGCAACCAGATCAACCTCTCGGCAACCGGCGGATACTTCGGCGTCGCCGGAACCAATCCGTTGACACTGAATGGCCCGGTCAACCTGCAAGGCGCGACCGTGGCACAGACGTTCAACATCATGAACAAGGCCACGACCACCATTGGCGGCGCGATCTCGAACGGCACCGGCGGTATCAACAAGAACGGCCCCGGCGTCCTCGCAGTCACTGGCAATAACACCTATACGGGGACCACGACGGTCAACGCCGGCACCTTGCTCGTCAACAATACAGCCGGCTCCGGCACGGGTTCGGGCCAAGTGAATGTCAATTCCGGCGCGATCCTCGGCGGTATGGGCACCATCGCCGGCTTGATCAATATCAATACCGGCGGCATTCTTGCACCCGGCAACAGTCCTGGCATCCTCAGCACCGGCGGCGGTGTCACCTTCACGGGTGGCGGCCTTTTCGAAGTTGAACTGCAAGGCCTCACGCCCGGTACGCAATACGATCAGGTGTTGGTGACCGCGGGCGACATCACATTGGGCGGTGGCGTGGCCTCGCTCAGCTTGCTGCCGTCTGGTTACACACCCGCGCCAACTGACGCGTTCGTCGTGATTAATAACACAGGCGGCGGAATGTTGACCGGTACGTTTGCCGGCTTCCCCGATCAGTCGATCGTGGCCAGCAACGTGCTGGGTTCGGGCATCGATTACTTGATTTACTACGGAACCTATTCTGGCTTCCCGACGAGCGTTGTGATCGCACCGGTTCCCGAGCCGGGCACGGTCTTGGCTATCTGCGCTGCCGGAGCTGGCGTGGTTGGCTTGATTCGCCGCCGCCGCAAGGCCATCCAGATCGCAGTCTAAGTTACGTTTGAAGCTAATACGACCCGCCTGGTTGATTCTTCCTAATCGATCAGGTGGGTCGTGTTGTTTCTACTTCGCTGTCACGGTAATTTTTTCGACGCCGTTCCAGGCGTAACCGCCCGGGTTCCAAAACAATCCACCGTCGACGGGCTGCGTTCGACCGTGAGCGTCGACGGCGCGAACCCATAATTCATATTGGCCAGCGGGCAACGCCAATGTGCAACTCCATTCGCACAACGCAAATGGTCCGGCAGCCGTCGCCAATTCGGCGGAGCGCCAGTTGCGGCCGCTGTCGCTGGACAATTCAACGGACGTCAATGCGGCAGCACCATCGTTCCAGGCCACGCCTCGTGCGATGAATGGCTCGTTTGCTTTCAACGTGGCCTTGTCGGCCGGGTAGTACAGCCGGCAGTTGATCTTCATGTCAAAGTTTGGATCGCTGTTGGCGGACGTGTACTTGGTTTTCGCCCCGGGCTGGATCAACTGCTTGGGTGTGCGGTAATCAGTCATCTGGTAGTAGTTCGTCGATTCGGTCGCTTCCAAGCGCAGTTGTGTCAGCCATTTTACCTGGACCGTGCCATAGTAACCGGGAATCACGAGTCGCAATGGCCCGCCATGTACAGCTGGCAACGATTGGCCATTCATCTCCGTGGCCAACAAACCGCGTGACAACGCAACATCGAGCGGCACGCTTTTCTCGTACCGCGCTTGACCGGGCTTTTCCGGCAAATCGGCCCCGCGCGCGGTGAGGTAACGTGCGCTTGGATCGATCTCAAGATTGATGGCCTTGAATACGTTGGAGATGGGTACGCCACGGAAGCGCACATTGCCGACTGCACCCTTATTCCAGGGTGTGCCCTCAATTGGGGAAACTCGACTGAATTGCGACCGGAAGTTTCCCGAACACTGCAGCACCATTTCCACTTCGGTCATCGCCATTGTCGCCAACTTGGCGAGCGGCATGGACTGCGATTGCCGCACCAGCCCACCAATGTCCAGATTCCCAACCGCGGGCCGGGGGTTCATGTCGCAAAATCCCTGAGCGCCATGATGGTTGCGAACAAACAGCGCTGAAGCCGGCGTGACCCGACTGGCCGCGAGAAGCTCATCCGGCGTTTCTAAAACGAGCGGTTCATTGGTAATGACCGTGAGCCGTTTGTCTTTATCAACAGGCACTTGTCCGCCTTCTGCCCGAGCGCGCGCGAAGTTTGTAACCGCGAGGGCCACCGATCCCGCAATAAGAAAATGGCGTCGGTGCACGGCGGCCCCCAGGTCTATTATGGGGCGCGGCTGGCCGGAGGTATCGGGCCTGCCGAATTCCCTTGTGTGCGGTGGTAATTTGCCGTGGAACACTGCATTTTCTTGCATTAGCTCCCGTGCCCACTTGCGGTTGACGGGCTCGGCGGTTGTCTTTAGTATGCCGCCCGACTGGATGGGCCGCCGTCGTGTCGGCTCATTTACCTGGAATCGGACTTGGCCTTCCCGCCGGTCGAGATTACGCGTCAAGGAGGATTGCAATGTTGCGAAACCAATGGCTGACCGCGCTCGTAGCGGCAGTGGGTGCGCTGAGCCTGGCGGCTCCGGTTCAAGCCGGTTTGTTGCCCATCAACGTCACCGTCTTACCGGAAGCCGGCCACTATCGCTGGACTTATTCGGTCGTCGTCCCCACCGATCAGTACGTGACGGCTGGCGACTATTTCACCATCTACGACTTCGAAGGCCTCGTGGCCGATGCGGAGATCATGGCCCCGGAAGGCTGGACAGCCACAGTGAACCGGATTGGCAAAACGCCCGGTCTGACCACGCCGACCGATGACCCGGATAAGGACAACATTTCGTGGACGTACAACGGCGAGCCGCTCTACGGCAGCGTCGGCGCGGGCAACTTCTCCGCGGCTTCGATCATGAACGAGTCGGTGGATGGTTTCTTTACCTCGCGGGTGCATCGTAACTCCGATAACCTCACGGAAGACACCGTCACCTTCACCAATTTGCCGCGTCCCACGGAAGGCGGCGGCGGCCCACCGACGGAAACGCCGGAGCCGGGCACGTTGATCATTCTGGGTATGGGCGTGCCGTTCCTCGGCTTGGCCCGCAAGCTGCGTCGAAAATCCTGATATGACTCGCGCAGTCCCGGCCGCCGGCCCCTCGGGGTCGCGCCGGGGCTGTGTTTTGCTTTTCCGCCCGGTACTCCCTGATCGACCGCCATGCGTACGCTTCACCTGCGGTTTGCCGCCGTTCTCTTCCTCGTGCTCAGTTTGCTCGGGGTCGGCATCTTCTTTTTGCATCGGCACCAACTTGGCCGAATCGCCGTCGATCTCCGCGCGCAGATCGATGAAGCCCGCGACGCCGACAAGATCGACGACGCCATCCGACTCACCTACCAATATCTCGATTTCCGCCCCTACGACGCCGACACGCTGGTCGAACTCGTCGGCTGGATCGAAACCCGTGGCAACAGCCGCAAGCATTTGACTTATGTGGCCGGGTTGCTGGATCGCGCCCTGCAAATTGATCCTAAACGGTCCGACCTTCGACGCCGCGTGGTCGCCATTGACTTGCGCATCGGCCAATGGTCGGAATGCCTGGACCACCTCGAACGGTTGCTGCCCGAATCACCGAACGATGCGACTTTGCTCGCCAATCTTGGCGTATGTCAGGAAGCGATTGCCAAACATTCAGACGCCGCGGCCAGCTTTGAGAAATCACTCAAAGTGGATCCGAAGCGTGTGGCGACATCGCTCGACTACGCGGCATTATTGCAACGACACCTTCATCGGCCCGATGATGCTCGCCGCGTGCTGGAAGCGGCCATCGAGCGTTCACCAGATGCCGTCGAAGCACGACTTGGGTTGGCCCGTCTACTCAAGGCCACTGGCAAACTGCCGGATGCCGCAACTGCGGCCAAAGAAGCGGTTCGCATCGCCCCGGAAAATCTGACCGCATTAACGACGGCCGCCGAGATTGAGCAACTCGCGGGTCGATATGCGTCAGCCCGTGTTTATCTGGCGAAGGCACGGGAAGTGTCGCCGCAGACCACGAGCCTCGCCTGCAAGTTGGCATGGCTGCTGCTCAGCGAAGGCAAATCGGCCGAGGCGACTGCAGAACTCGAAACGGTGTTGAAAGATCACCCCGACAATGCCGATGCACTGACATTGCTGGGTGACATTCTGGCTTTGGATGGCCGCATTGAGGCGCTTGAACGAATCGTCGGCGAGTTGCAACGGCTCCGGCAAGGGAACGCCACCCGCGGCTGGAACGCCGATTATCTGCAAGCTCGCCTACTGATGCGACGCAGCGACTTCGCTGGGGCGGCACGGCTCCTTGAAGAGTTGCGACTATCTTCGGCACGCTTGCCGGGCCTCGCAAAGCAAACCAACTTCCTGCAAGCGCAGTGTTACGAACAACTGCACGAACGAACCAAAGAACTGGAAGCGTTCCGTCGCATCTTCGATGTTGACCCGCAAGCCGGCTACTTCCGGCTGGAGTTTGCGCGTGCATTGGCGCGCAAGGGTGACTTTGTCGAAGCAGTCAAGGAATATCGGACGGCGCTCCAGAAAAACGATTTGCCCGTGCGTACTGTCATTGAAGTCGCGGGTGAGTTAGCCGATCGGTGTCGTCGCTTTGGTGGCGAAGCCGCGCTGAAGGAGTTGGAGCGCAGCCTGGAACCGGTTCGCGCCGATGATGCCAACGTTCATGCGGTGATTGCCAAAATTGAATTTCTGCATCGTCGCCAGAAAACTGGCGACGCACTCCGGCTGACGCAGCAATACCTGACGCGCCACAATAATCAAGTCGAAGTTTTGGGTCTGCATTTTCGCCTGCTCGATGCCTTCAATGGCCCCGAGCGAGCGGCAACCGCGCTGGAAGAAGCCGGCCAACGACTCGGCGATCAGCCGGAGTTTCGCATCGCCAGGTTGCGGTTGCTCAGCACGCGACCGGGCGGATCCGGCCCGGCCGCGTTCGCCATTGCTGGTGATCTCGACAAATGCAACCCGGAAGACCGTAGCCGCATCCTCTCCGAGCTGGTGACGGCCTGCGGCTCCACGGGCGAAGTATCCCAGTTGGTGGAAGCTCTATCACGTTTACGCGCCGGCCGACCGGATCATCTTGGTGTGCGTTCGGCCTTGTTGACTCACGCGCTGATGACGGCCAACGAATCAGCCATGAGCCAACTATTGGTCGAAGTCGCCGCCGTGGAAGGCCCGGGCGGCAAAGCGAGCAAGGTGTTTGCCGTTGAATGTAGCATTGCCCAACGCAACCTTGTTGCCGCTCGCAGTCAACTCGACGACTTGGCAAAGACCCATGCCGCTGACCCGATCGTTTTGTTCCTTCGCGGTCGAGTGGACGAGTTGGACAATCAAAACGTTTCCGCCCGCAAATGTTACGTGGAAGCGCTGGATGCGGGATTCCTGGATCAACCCGTGGAGATGCTGGTTGCCGCACTGGCGACCGGCGATGCAACGAATCGTCGCGTCCGAGTCCTGATGGAAGAGTCGCCGCTGTTTGAGCGCTTGCGGCTGGACATGGATCGAACGTTGATTCGCCACTTGCTGCCGTTGGCGTCGGCATCCTCGCGGTCGGCACTTGCTGATCGGCTGGTGACCAATAACGTCACGGCCTCGGCACCCGAACTGGTGTGGCTGGGTCGATTGTTTCAACAACTTGGATTAGCCCGGCATGCCGAGGCGACGTTGGCTCGGGCCACGACGATTTCACCACTCTCGGACGAAGCTTGGTCCGCACGACTTGGCTATCACGCATCGCGGCAAGACCTGGCCAAAGTGCAGGAACTGATTGTGCATGCGAAGAAGTCGTTGCCGCCCAACGAGGCGTCAGTCATTCTCGCCCGGGCATTGGGATTGGCCGGATTAAAGGCGGAAGCACTTGGCCATGTGCAAGCCGCGGTGGCATTCGAACCGAGCAACGGCAACGCCCGTCGGCAACTCGTGCAACAGTTGTTGCAAACCGGCCACATTGCCGAAGCCCGTGAGAAACTGCAATCGTTTGTCGATCAGCCGGGTGTGGCCGCCGACGATGCTTCCTGGGCGCGGCGAACCCTGGCCCTGAATCTGACCATCGCGCCCTCGCTGTCGGCGTTTCAAAAATCCGTGCAGTTACTGGACGCAAACAAAGGCGCTGGCGGACTCGCCGACGAAGACTTGCGGGCGATGGCGACGGTGTTTGCCGCACAACGCAATCGCCCAATGAATGGTACGACCGCGCGCCAGGATGCCATGCGGATGCTCGGCGAAATCAAGACCCGGCAAGCCGGTGACCTCGTGTTACTTGCCAGATTATGCCGGCAAGAAGGCGAGGGTGGTCGATATTTACAGCTTCTTGCAGAGATTGAGCGCGACTTCGGCAATGACTTTGCAGCTCAGTTGTACCTGGCCAAGGAAGCGTTGCGTGACGATGACCTGACATCGGCCGATCGGCGAATTGCGGTGTTGCAGCGACTCGATGCGAACCGCTTCGAGACGTTAGTCACTCAATGTGCACGATTGGCGCTTGGCGGCCAGGCAGATGCGGCCAAGAACAGCATGGACCAGTACATTCGCACCGCACAGGACAACACCGGCCGCGCGGCTCGACAAGTCCGTTGCGGTCACGCGGCATTTGAGATTCTCCAAAGCTATCCATTGGCGGAACAAGCGGCAGCCGCCACGACACTTCGCGAGGCAGCCATAAACTGGTACACCGCCGGCATGGGCCGCGACCCGCAGGCTCTTCTGCACCTCGTGATTCTCATGAGCAAAGCCGGCCGAATCGGCGAGACGCTGGAGTTTTTGCAGACGCCGGGCGTTCGCGCGGCTTTCTCGGTAGAAGCGCAAGCGGCCGGGTTCGCGATTGCAGTTCGGCAAGGCGAGGCCAACGCTCAGCAAATCCAGGCCATCGAGCGCATGTTGAAGACTTGGTCGCAGAAGCAACCCAATTCGATGGCATTGCAATTGGCGCTGGCCGATCTTTACGAAGCGCAGAGACAACCCCTCAAGGCGGCCTTCATTTACCGCGATATTCTCAGCCGCGATCCGGATAACCTCAACGCGCTGAACAACTTGGCATGGACTTCGTTGGCTGATCCGGCAAAGATGCCCGACGCCCAACGCATGATTCAGGGTGCCATTGATCGCCACGGCCACCTGGACGAGTTGCTCGACACTCGTGGTCGCTTGTTGTTTGCTGACGGCAAACAAATGGAAGGCATCCGCGATCTGAATGAAGCCGCGATGGCCGCGCCCTCCGCTTCCCGGTACTTTCAACTGGCGGTATTGCACCGCCGGGCGAATCAGCCGGATGCCTCGGCCGCCGCGATGAAACAAGCCCGGCGATTTGGCCTGACGCCTGCCGATGTGCCGCCGCAGGACGTGGCGGACTATCGAGAGATGATCGCCCGGAACTGACACAAAAGTCCGTTCACACACGGCAATGGAGTGCCGCACCGATGACAGCGGTGAAGGTTAAACACACCCCCGGCGAGCGCACTGCTCACCGGATTCGCACCCGCACCGCAACGGTCGGCGTGGTTGGTCTCGGCTATGTGGGTTTGCCGCTTGCCGAGGCTTTTGCCAACGTCGGCTTCAATGTGCGCGGCTACGACACCGATGCGCTCAAAGTCGATGCGCTGAATCGGCGCGAGAGTTATATTCGCCACATTGGCAGCGATCGCATTCGCAGCCTGATGGCCACGGAGCGCTTCGAACCGACGTGCGATCCGGACGTTTTCGCCGGAACCGATGTTGTCATCATTTGCGTGCCGACGCCGCTGACCGATGCGCGTGAACCCGATCTCAGCTACGTGATCTCCACCGGCAAGATGTTGTCGCGCCGACTGCGGCCCGGTCAACTCATCATCCTGGAATCAACAACATATCCGGGGACGACGGAAGAGTTGCTTCAGCCCATTCTGGAGCAATCGACGCTGACCGCCGGCGAGGAGTTTTTCCTAGCATTCAGCCCCGAACGCGAAGACCCGGGCAATCCACGATACACGACTCGAACCATTCCCAAGGTGGTCGGCGGCATTAACGATGCCAGTCGCGATCTCGCCGTCGATCTCTACTCCTCGGTCGTCAAGGAAGTGGTGCCGGTTCGCGATGCGCGTGTGGCCGAGGCGTGCAAGATTCTGGAAAACACATATCGCGCCGTCAACATCGCGCTCGTCAACGAGTTAAAGGTCGTCTTCGAGGCGATGAACATCGACATTTGGGAAGTGATTCAGGCGGCTCGCTCCAAGCCATTTGGTTTTCAGCCGTTCTTCCCGGGACCTGGCCTTGGCGGGCACTGCATTCCCATCGACCCGTTCTACCTCACGTGGGCAGCGCGGCGCGTCGGCGTGAATACCAAGTTCATCGAGCTGGCCGGCGAAGTGAACACGCAGATGCCGCATTACGTCGTGCAGCGCACGGCGTCCGCGCTGAATGCTCACGGAAAACCCGTCAAGGGTTCAAACATCTGCGTGCTTGGCGTCGCCTATAAGAAGAACGTGGACGACCCGCGCGAATCGCCGGCGTTCACGATTATCGAAGCTCTTGAGGATATGGGTGCCGAGGTTTCGTATCACGATCCATTCGTGGCGGCCCTGCCGCCAAACCGCCATGCTGTGCATCTTGCCAGTCAACCGCTGACTGCCGCATTCCTAGACGAACAAGATTGCGTCGTGATCGTCACCGACCATTCCAATGTTGACTATTCCTTCGTTGTGGCACACAGCCAACTGATCGTGGACACGCGCAACGCCACTCTCGGCCTGAGCGATCCCCGCTGCCAGGTGTTCAAGGCGTAGTTGGTTTGCGATCCTCCGGCACGCTATAATAACTGCGCCTTTGGGAGCATTCTATGAACGCGCGCAAGCCGAAGTATCATAAAGATGTACTCGGGGACATGGCGGAAAGGCTCTACGATTCATCAATTCGTGCCAAGGTCGATCCGGAGTATATTGGCCGGTTTATCGCCATTGATGTCGAAAGTGGCGACTACGAAGTCGCCGATTCAATACGAGATGCGACGGCTATTCTGCATCAGCGACGCCCGGAGGCGCAGACGTTCTGTCGTCGGATTGGGCCAGATTCAGCAGTGACGCATTTCTACGGTTTCAATGCAGCCAGTTTCACGCCATGACCAGCGGAAAGGTTAACGCGTTTCGCGAGGCGCGAGTCCCGGTGAAAATCGCCGGCCCCGCGGGCGTCCTCCGAACAATCAACTTCCTGGTCGACACCGGGTTCAATGGCGACGTCTCGCTTCCCCCCAAACTGATTTCAACGTTGGGATTGCGCTGGTTGCAAACGGAGTCGGTGCGGTTTGCGGATGACCATATGACTCGGGAAGATGTTTACTTAGCCGACATCGAGTGGGGTGGAACAACCCAAACTGTTCATGTCTATGAAATGGATAGCCCGCCACTTCTGGGTACGTTCTTATTGCTTGGTCACCGCATCGAAATCGACATGATCGAGGACGGTGACGTTACCATTCGGCCGATCTCAAAATCATAGTCCTGCGGACTCATACTTGTCCTGTTCATGGCCATTGTTATCACCAATCCGTGAAATGGACGTAGTGACGTCGTTGCCGGATGTAATCGTTCGTTTTTTGGGGGCCGCGCGCGGCATCGGCGGGTCGATGTTGGCAGTCGAGTCGGGGCGGCATCGAATCTTGTTGGATTGCGGGCGGCCCATTGGCGGTCGCCGATCGGCCAGCGTGGCATTTCCCGTCGAGCCGGAATCCGTCGATATCGTTGTCCTGAGTCACGCACACCAGGACCATGCCGGCTGGCTCAGCGACTTCTGCGCGGCCGGGTTTCAAGGGCCAGTTGTTTCCACGTCGGCGACCCGCGATCTCGTTGAAGTACAATTGACGGAAACGTTGTCGCGAAGGCGCGAAAACACACGCATTGATGCAATCGTCCGCGGCAAACAGAATGCCAGAGGTAGCTGGCGAACCGACGTCATTCTTGATCGATTCACTTGTCCGGAAGACGAGTCCGCTATTGTCAGCGATGTTGGTGCGCGCATCAGTCTACGTCGGGCGGGACATTTATTGGGGGCGGCAGGTGTCTTGCTCGAATGGCATGGCCGAAGCGTCTATTTCACCGGCGACTTGGGCCGGCAGGATTCACCACTCTATTTCGAGCCTGCGACGGTGCCGCTGGCTGATTTGATTGTCTCGGAATCCACGTATGGCGACCGCAAGGTGGAGCCGTTTGCCACGTCGACGGCTCGACTTGGTGCGATTATCGCGACGGCAATCGCTGACAACGGCCGTGTCATCATTCCGGCGTTTAGCCTGGGCCGCATTCAGTTGTTGCTGTTCGCGATTCACACATTGCGACAGCAAGGATCGATTCCATCAGTTCCAATCGTTGTTGATTCACCAACAGCCCGCGCGTTTGCGGATGCCCACATGCGGAATGCGGGTGAATTGCGGCCATTCGACATGAAGCAAGCCTGGTTCAACGATCACATTTCGTACGCCGAATCGGAAGATGATAGTCGCAATGCCGTCGAATCATTTGGCCCTGCCATCGTGCTGGTGTCCGGCGGCATGGCCGATAGCTATCGCGCAAAGCGACAATTGAAAGCACACATCGACGATCCGCGTTGTCGCATTATCTTGGTGAGCTTTCAAGCACCTGACACGCTCGGTTATCGCTTGCTGGAACCAGGGCCAAGCGTGCGGATCGATGGTCGAAACTACAACAAGTGGGCCGAGGTAAGCCAACTCGGCGGATTCTCGGGACACGCCGATCGGGATGAGTTGATGAACTTATTGGTACCGGTTGGTCGCACCGGTCGGGCGATTCGCTTGGTTCACGGTGAGCCACCGTCCGCTAATGCGTTGGCCGAAGCACTGCGCGACGCCGGCTGCACGGATGTCGCTGTGCCCAGATTGGCCGACGAGCATCGCTTGCGTTCTCCAGAGCCGGTCGGATAATAGCCATAGCGATTGTGAATTATTGAGCCGGAACGTCATGGCTGTAACTTGTCCCCGTTGCGAACGTACTATCGAGTTTTCGGGTGACCGTCCGTCGTTTTGTCCGTATTGTGGCGTCAACCTGAGCACAACGCATCTTCCGTCTGCGACCGAACAGACGGCCGCTTATGTTCCCATTCCGACCGATTTTACGATTGACGACACGCACTCCAACGGTATTCCGGGCGCGAACAGCGTGCCCAGTTCAATAGGCGGTTTCCGACTTACGCGCCTGCTCGGGGCCGGTGGCATGGGCGAGGTGTACGAAGGCATCAGCGACGATTCGGGTCAGCGTGTGGCCGTGAAACTCCTGACCACAATGGCCAAGGCATCATCAAGTTCACTGGATCGCTTTCGGCAGGAAGGTCGCCTCGCCAGCCAGTTATCACATCCGAATTGCGTGTTCGTACTTGATGCCGATGAGGACGCCGGCCGGCCTTACATCGTCATGGAACTGATGCCCGGCGAGACGTTGCGTGAGTATGTCCAAGCACATGGGCCTCTACCGGCCGACGAAGCGATCGCCAAGATACTGGACGTCATCGATGGCTTGATTGAAGCGCACCGGCTCAACATATTGCATCGCGACGTGAAGCCTTCGAACTGTTTCCTAATGGCCGATGGCCGAGTGAAGATCGGCGACTTTGGATTGTCGAAATCGTTGAGCGTGGATGGCAACCTCACGCAGACGGGCTCGTTCTTAGGTACAGTGCTGTATGCCGCCCCGGAACAGATCAAAGGCGAAACGCTCGACTTCAGTGCCGACATTTATTCCGTGGCCGCGACGATGTACTTTTTGCTGACGGGCCAGGCACCGTTTCAACACGAAAGCCCTACGGCCGTCATCTCGCGCGTCATCACCGAGTCGCCGCCGGATATCCGCCTGCGCCGGCCGGACTTGCCGCGGCGATTGCAGAAGATCGTAATGAGGGGCCTGGAACGGCAACCCGAAAAGCGCTTTCAGAGTTTGGAAGAACTGCGTGCGGCGCTCGTGGAATTGGTATGTCGACCGGTGACACGCGGCAGCCTCGGCACCCGTTTTGCCGCGTTTGTCATTGATTCAATCGTGTTGATGCCGGCTTGGATCTCCCTCGCCGTTTTAGAGACGGCACTGGAAAAACACGGCGGCCCACTGTTCCTGATGCCAGAATTGGTCTACTACGCTTCGACAGAATATCTGTGGGGATGCTCGCTGGGCAAATGGGTGCTGCGACTGCGCGTTCGCGATGTCTGCGGCAGCCCGCCGTCGTTTCTCAGAGTCGTGGCCCGCACCTTGGCCTTTATGGGCCTGGTGTACGGCACCGGCCTCGTTGGCGACATCGTGTTCGACAAAGAGAACAACCGCTTTGTATTGCTGCGCGCCGGCATCTACTTCGCCGGAATTGTCTCTATCTTTCTCCCGATGCGGGCACGCAACGGATTCCGCGGTTTGCATGAATGGTTGAGCGGCACTCGAGTCGTACAACTTCCCTGGCCCCGACCGACCCGGCGCATTGTGCCACGGGACGAGTGGTCGGCCAAATTGGAACCGCTGTCCACCGTACCCGAATTGCCGAGCAGCTTCGGCGGGTTTCAGCCGTCGGGTATTGCCGACCGTCACGACAAAACACTGCGATTGCACCTGTGCGATTCCATGTTGCGCCGCGATGTGTTGCTGATCGTCCGGCCCGAAGGCGAGCGATCTATTGACGAAACGCGTCGATCATTGTCGCGGCCGCAACGGACGCGCTGGCTGGCGGGCGGCGTGACCGATGCCTGGGCGTGGGATGCGTTTCTGGCACCGACCGGCACGCCACTCACCGGAATCGCCGTAAACGGTCAATCGCTCGGTTGGCCCGGCACGGTCGCGATTCTGGAACAGATCTGCGATGAGTTAGAACAAGCCAAGGAGGACGGCACGCTCACTGGCCCGATTTCCGCAAATCACGTCTACGTGCGGCCCGATGGCCAAGTGCAGTTGCTGGATCCGCTCGGTAATGAAAGCCTGGCCGACAACGAAGGACTGACGCTAATACGGGAGATCGTGCCGTTGGCATTGGAAGGTCGCTCGCGCCCTCGCGATCGTGCTGGTCCCGTCCGTGCGGTGATGCCGCTGCATGCCAGTGCCACGGTAAACCGGCTGTTCGGCGACGGTCCGCCCGTGAGCAATCTCGGCGAGTTTCGTACTGCCCTGCGCGAAGTCGAGGCACTGCCCCATGAAACCGTGACGCCGCAGCGGATTGTCAGCCTCGGTTTTCAAGGCGTCATGACCGGCCTGCCCATTGTGCTGTTGCTCCTCATGAGTGGTTTGTTCGGCGCAATCGCGTTTGAGTTTCCCAATGCGGAACGGCTGTCGTGGAATCATGCATTGACCATTTTGGCTCAACATAGCGATGAAGTGATCCAACAATACCGCGAACTCGAAGACGCGGGGCGATTTCAAGCCGTGGTTGAGCGGGCCCACACGCTTTCCAGTCAGTTCACGGATTACGTCAGTGACACGCCGGTCGGACTTAATGTATTTGAACGGGTCGCCCTGCGCGGCTATGAAAGTATGTTGCGACAGCCGCTCACGATGCGAATGGCCGCGGACCATATCGACCGGTTGGCGACTACTAAACCCGAAGACCTGCCCTCGCCGATTCACCGCACGAATTGGGCAAGGGCCTTCCGCAATGACCTCATGGAAGCATTCGTCTTTCTCAGTTTCGTCGTGGCCATCATGCTGGTCGCGTGGTCGTTGCTGACACGCGGCGGCATGTCGTTCGCTCTGGCCGGGTTAGCGCTGGTGCGCACCGATGGCCGGCGGGCGGCACGGTGGCAATGCGCTCTGCGTGCCATGTTGATCTGGGTGCCGCCGCTATTGTTCATGTGTTTGTGCGTAGCCGTGAAAAACTGGTCGCCGCAATGGGTCTTCGTGCACAATGCTCTGTGGTTTGCGGCGCTATTGTGGCTTGTGAGTTACGCCGTCATCGGCATCCTGCGCCCCGGCCGTGGTCCCCAGGATCGCCTCTCTGGTGTGTGGGTCGTGCCACGATGATTGATAATCGATTGAACAAAACGGCATACCTGCGATGTATCAGCGCAAGTTGCGACGGCGACCGTGACCTTTCCGCGACTGATTTTGACTGCCCTCGTTGTGGCGGTTTACTTGATGTGGCGTACGACTGGAACAAGTTGCACGTTCCCAAATCACTTCGGGACTTTGAGCAATCATGGGCCAGACGCTCGGACCCACTGTGCCTGTCCGGTGTCTGGCGCTTTCGTCCTTTGTTGCCGTTTGCATCACACGAACAAATCGTCACTGTCGGCGAAGGGCAAACGTTGTTGCGACGCTCGGATGATGTCGCAAAATACGCCGGACTCAATCCCGGGTCACTTTTTCTTCAATACGAAGGTCTGAATCCCAGCGGCAGCTTCAAGGATAATGGCATGACTGCCGCATGTACTCATGCGAAGATGGTGGGCGCAACCCGTGCCGCTTGTGCCAGCACCGGCAACACCAGTGCATCACTGGCCATGTACTGCGCTGCAACTGGCGTCATGCGCGCCATCGTGTTCATCGGCAGCGGCAAGATCAGCTATGGAAAACTTTCGCAAGCGCTGGACTACGGCGCGCTGACGCTGCAAATTGCCGGCGACTTTGACGACGCCATGCAGCGCGTGCAACAAGTCAGCCGCCAGCTAGGCATTTACCTGGTCAACAGCATCAACCCGTTTCGACTCGAAGGCCAAAAGACGATCATGTATCGGGTGCTGGAAGCACGCCGGCGGCAGCGGGTTCGTTGATGGTGTAGACCACGTTGGCGTCGCCCACCTTCTGCAGGCAGTTTTCCATCGCCGTCTGGCCCTTGGCCTGGTCGCCAAAGCTGTCGGCCATGCAGACGACGGCAGCGTCCCTGCCCAGTTCATTGCTCTTGGCGTCGGGCGCCGGCAGGCCAAAGCCCTTCAGGAAGCCGTTGTGCCGCTGCGCGCCCACCGGGTGGCCGGGGAAGAGGTCGAGCGTGATGATCTTGGCTGGCTTGTTACCGAGGGCGGCTTTGGCGTACTGGCCAATCAGCACGCCGGCCTTGTAGTTGTCGGTGGCGAAGAGTGCGTCGGTGGCTTCGGTGGGGTCGGTCGGGCTGTCGAGCGCGATCACGAGC
>JANNLP010000294.1:0-3457 GCA_031396905.1 Gemmataceae bacterium | reverse complement strand
GCTGGCCGGTTCGGCCGGCTGGCTGCCGCTGTCGTTTCGCCAGCGCACGATCATTGCGTTCACATTGATACTGCATGGCGGGTTGACCGAGTTGATTCAGACGCAGGTGCCGTATCGGGAAGGCTCCTGGCGCGACGCGGGTATCGACACGCTGGGAGTTGTACTCGGCTATCTCACTTCGCGGTGGTGGTGGCCCGTCTGATTTGCATCTTGCGCACCATGGCCAGGAACAAACCGCCGGCAAAGATGCCGACGCTGATCCACTGCGAGAGAGTGAGGCCCGCATACGGCGGCGTATCCACACGCAGCGATTCGTTGACAAAGCGATGGGCCGCGTAGCCCAGCATCAGTAGTACAAGCAACTGCCCTTCATACCGGCGGATCGGCCAGGTGGCCATCAATGCCAGGAATAACAGGCCGGCACTGATTGACTCGTAGATTTGCGTGGGATACAAACCGATCAAGGTTGGTTTGAACTTGGGCAGGTCGAGTTCCTGATCACCACGTTTCACCCGCATCGACAAACTGGTTTCGCCGCGCGGCCATTGGTCTCTAAAGGCTTCGCTGACTTCGCGATAGTCTTTGACCTCGTTGCCGTTGATGCCGATGATGATGTCGCCGCGTTGCACGCCAGCAATTGCGGCAGGCGAGCCGGATTCCACCAGGCCAATGGTCCGACTGTCACGGGCGGTATCGTCCATGGCAAAACCGGTGAGAGTTTGTCGGTTGTCTTTGGTGACGAGTTGATCGCGGGCCGGTGCCGTTAGGCTCGGGAAATGTACGGCGGGCACCTCCGGCGGCGCACAATGGCCCCAGCAACAGCCATTGAGAAAGCAACCGATTCGTCCAAGACAGAGACCCACGACTGTCGCAGGAGCCAATACATCGGCCACGGTCCATACGGATACACCGAGCGGTTTGAGCAAGCGGCGGTACGTGAAAACCGCGGCGATGGCACCACCGATGGCACCGCCATAAAACACGAGGCCGCCGTTCCAGACGACGAAGAACTGATCCCAGGTGCTGAACCAATAAATGTACAGCACCCGGCCGCCGATCACGCCGATCAGGCAGACCCAGAAAATCAAATCCTGCATCTTGTCGGCGGGGATGCTAACTCGTTTGGCTAACAAGCTAGCTACCCAACCGGCACCGAATAACGCCAGCACCAGCATCACGCCGAAGCCGTAAAGCGGAATGCCCTGCGGCGTCCATTCGGTGCGAATTGGAATCCAGAAAAGGACTTGGTCCATGTCTATGCTCT
This sequence comes from Gemmataceae bacterium, assembly GCA_031396905.1. Lineage (GTDB taxonomy): Bacteria > Planctomycetota > Planctomycetia > Gemmatales > Gemmataceae > JAIBBI01. The sequence continues at coordinate 2,193 of JANNLP010000294.1, read as the reverse complement.
TAGCGCACAATCCGCCCGGTCGAGGCGGAAGTTCGGATTGAAGTAAGGGTCGCCGGCTTCCAGTGCTTTGGCCCATTTACGGCGGAACAGGTCGAATTCGCGGCGGAAACGTTCCTGTTTTGCCGGGTCGTCCTCGTAGCCACGGGTTTTCGATTCCAGGTGATACAACTCCGCTTCCGGCGTCCACAACACACGCAGGCCCAGGGCCCGGACATTCATGCCATAGTCCACGTCGTTGTACGCCAGCACGAAGCGTTCGTCGAAACCGCCGACGCGCTCAAACACGTCGCGGCGCGTCATCAGGCACGCGCCCGTGACGGCGGCCACGTCTTGGACTTGTCGCAATCGGCCAAGATAACCGTCGGCCTCACGCGGGAAGCGTGAATGCACATGCCCGGCCACGCCACCCATGCCGAGGACCACGCCGGCGTGCTGAATCGTGCCATCAGCAAACAGCAATTTTGCCCCAACCGCACCGATCTCAGGGCGCATGGCATGCGTGACCATCGCCTCCAGCCAATCGGGGTGAATCGGTTCGACATCGTTATTTAGAAACAAAATTGCTTCGCCCCGGGCATGGGTCGCGCCAAAGTTGTTGATGGCTGCAAAGTTGAATGGCCGCGTCCAAGGCAACACGCGGACGGGCAAATCACGCTCGAGTAGGCGATAATACGCGTGTGTGTCATCTTGAGTGCTGCCGTTTTCGAGAATCACTATCTCGTAGTTGGCGTAACTCGACTTGGACAGTGATTCGATGCAACGTCCAAGTAGTCCCGGTTGATCGCGGTTCGGGATCAACACACTGACTAGTGGCTGACGCGGCAGCTGATACAAGACGCGATATTCGCCGGGCTGCTCCGCGGGCAGCACGCGCGCGACTGTGGCACAACGACACAGATGTTCTTCGAGCGCACGTTTGCCGGCGTCCACGAGGTACTGTTTGCTCGCCGTATTTTGGGCCGTGGATTGCGAGTGTAACCGCCAATGGTAAAGCACTTGCGGTATATGGACGATTTGCTTTGCCGCCTCACTTGCTCGTAGAACGAGGTCGTAATCTTGCGCGCCATCGAATCCATGTCGAATGCCGCTAAGGTGTTCCAACAATGACCGCCTCAACACGACCAAATGGCAAATGTAGTTGTGATGGCGCAACAGGTCGGGCGACCAGCCCGGTTTGAAGCAGGGGTCTACACGCTGACCGGCTTCATCCAGTTTGTCTTCATCGGAGTAAAAGAAGTCGGCGTCCGGATGCCGGTTGATCGCCTCGGCCACCGCGTGAAGTGCAAATGGTGCCAGGGCATCGTCATGGTCAAGAAAGGCGACGTAATCACCGGTGGCCATCGCTAAGGCCGCATTGGTGTTGCCGGCGATGCCGCGATTTTCTTCGAGATGCTGCAAGAGAATACGGTTGTCTTCACTAGTGCGATGCGAAGCGAATGAGCCGCCATCGGCAATGCATAGTTCCCAATGTGGGTATGTTTGCGCCCGTACCGATTCGACCATTTCGGCAAAGAATCGTTCTGGCGTATCGTAAGCCGGGACAACCACGGAGATCTGCGGTCGGCGTGGCATGTTTGTCGCCCGTTGCCGCGCCAAGTCACGCGGTGTCGGTTCATGCTTTTTGATCCAGCGTTGATATTGAACTGTATCGAGGGCAACGGTGACGCCTTCGCCGCCGTCAGCCAGGTTGGCGATGTTGCGCCCCGTCAGTTGCTGAATGCCGCGAATGGTTGAGCGCATTAAGTTGCGCGCTTTTCGTCGCCGGCGTGAGTGTCGCGGCAAGACTTTGTTGGCGACCTTGACAATCAACTGAGCCAAGCGAAATGCGTTTGAGGCATGCGTGGCGGCCAGCGCCGCTTGCAACTCATCAAGCTGCTCGTTCCTGCGGCAGAGAGCCGTTTCTAACTGCGCGATGCGGCGGTCGGTCGGTCCTGTGAGCGGCAAGATTGCGAGGTCATCCATGACGCTCGCATGTTACCCGAAGTACGGCGATTTGCCAAACCTGATTGGTGGAACTCCGATGATTGGCGTGTCCGTTACGATGCGTTCACGGTCGCGCCGATCACGCCGACGGTGCGGCCTCGTAACCCGCACAACCGTCAGGGTTTGGGCCAATCACGCTTGCCCGGGAAGCCAGCAATGCGACAATAGACCCCGTCGCCATTTGCCCAGCAACGCCGCACCGAGGATCTT
>JANNLP010000292.1:0-2866 GCA_031396905.1 Gemmataceae bacterium | reverse complement strand
CGCGGGGAACAATTGTTTCGGGCGGATTTGCTCAGATGCCTCCGCCAAACCGCAACCGGAACTGGATGAAGTCGCTGGCGGCCACGGCACCGTCGTTGTCGAAATCGAAGATGTTGCCTTCACAGGCGCATACTCGCGGGCAATCGGTTATCGTGTCGGCTTTTCCGACACCGCTGTCGGATAATCCGACACTTGATGGGTGCGAAAAAAGTAGTTTTCCCGGCATGCGATTCAGGCACCCGGTTTGCTCAACAAGATTCGATTTGAATGGTAAGGCCCGCGTTACGCGCACAAAAAATGACCCTGAAACCGGGTGAGGTTCGCGGTGCACGCTGAGGGTAAGAAAAAGGGGTCGGGAGTCTTTTATTGACGATGCTTCCGGCAAGTCGTATCTTGTCACCATGCCGAGGCGACCGCGAGTTGCGACGGGTGGATACGTGTACCACGTGCTGAATCGCGCCGTGGGCCGGGCCACGTTGTTTGAGTCGGACCGTGATTATTCGATGTTCGATCAAGTGTTGCAGCAGGCGGCGGAGCGAGTGCCGATGCGTCTGTTGGCGTGGTGTGTCATGCCCAACCATTGGCATCTGTTGCTTTGGCCACGCCGCGATGGCGACCTCTCGGCCTATCTGCGCTGGCTGACTGTTACGCGCACGCAGCGTTGGCACGCGGCCCATCGCACCGCGGGCACCGGTCCTCTCTACCAAGGCCGCTTCAAGTCGTTTCCCGTACAAGACGACGCTCATTATTGGCAAGTGTGCCGCTACGTCGAACGCAATCCCCTGCGGGCCAGGCTCGTGCGCCGTGCCGAGCTGTGGCCATGGTCGAGTCTCGCCCGGCGGCAAAAGCCGAGCGGTCCGGCACTCAGTGACGGCCCGACGCCGTTGCCACGCGGTTGGTTGGCACGGGTCCATCAGGCTGAATCGGCGGCCGAGCTGCAGGCACTGCGGCGTTCGTTGCAGCGCGGCGCACCCTTTGGTTCCCCGCGCTGGCAGACCCAAACGGCCAAACGCCTACAATTAGGATCGACACTGCAGCCGCGCGGCCGTCCGAAAAAGAAACCACCGCCATGAAAAGACTCCCGACCCCTTTTGTCTTGTCCTATCTTCCTCCGAGAGATAGTGGTATGATCAAGATTGCTGTCGGAGGGCGTGATCGTGGTCCATCGAAAGGCATTGCTTCGGCTCGATAATCTCGAAGCTCGGCTCGCGCCGGCTGTATACAACGTTGCCAACCTCAATGAGTCGGGATCCGGCTCTATTCGTCAAGCAGTAATTGATGCGAATAACAACCCCGGTCAGGACACGGTGCAAATTCTGCCGGGCCTGACCGGATCAGTCTTTCTGACGTCGGGCCCCATGACGATTAGTGACGCAGTGATCATTCACGGCACCGGCACGACTTACACTTCATTGTTCGTTATGGGCACCAACAACTCGGGTAGGGTCTTTATTGTCAACGCGCCGACGACAATGAGTGGCATCGCATGTAGTGGTTCCAATGCCAGTGGTGCATTTCCCGGATTGGGAGGCGGCATCTATTCCACTGCTTCATTAACGTTAATTGATTGCGGCTTCAGTGCGGACAATGCAACAAATGGGGGAACGATTTACCAATCTGGCGCGACGTTGACATTGAATCGATGCAGCTTCAGTGGTGGAGGAGCAATCCAAGGTGGCGCAATTTATGCATCCGGCACGGTTTCCTTGCAACACTGCGCGTTTAACAGTGTGGTTTCGAGCGTCGCAGGCTCTGCTGGCGGTGCGATCTACTTGGCCTCCGGCTCACTCACGCTCGACAGTTGCTCCTTCGCCGGGTGCGGTTCGCCCAGTGCGAATTTCGGCACGGGTGGCGCCGTCTATGCCAACGGTACGTTCTTCGCTCAAAACTCGACGATTGCCAATTGCCGATCGAAAGAGGGTGGCGCGATTTACTTGACATCTAGCGGCACACTCTGGAGTTGCACGGTCTCATCCAATACGGCGGGCAGCACAGGCGGTGGAATTTACGGCACTGTCAATCTCGAAAGCACGATAGTCAGCAATAACGCTGCTGGAACCGGGCCGGATATTTTCGGTGCGGTGACGGCCAAGAACTGTGCGCTTGGCAAATCGAGCGGCTTCAGCAGTTACGACGATCAGGGCGGAAACCTAGCGTTTGGCCTGAATCTCCAGGTGGAACCAGGCTCGTTCGGCCATGGCGGTTTGGTACCAGCGGCATCGCTGCAAGCGACGAGTCCATGCAAAGATAAAGGCAGCAATCCGGCCGGCTTGCTATATGATGCACGCGGTCCTGGCTTGGACCGAAGTGTCGGCACAGCCCCCGATATCGGCGCTTTCGAGATACAGCCACCGCCTCGCGTTATCGTGATCACGGCTAACGATGAGTCCGCGCAGCGGTCACGAGTCAAGCAAGTCAATTTCACCCTCAACCATTTCGACATCTCAACCACATCGGGCATGAAGAATGCTCTCCAACTCAAGCGGGTACCCGACAACGCCATCGTGACGCTCGGTTCTCCCGTCATGACAGTACCACTTTCCACGTCAGCAACGCATAGTTATGGTTACGCATTTACTGCTGGCCCGCTGAATGGTGACTCACTCGCCGATGGCGTGTATGTCCTGACAATTGCGGCGTCGCAGGTATTTGATGAGACAGGTCAATTCCTCGACGGCAACGGCGACGGCATTGGCGGGGATGATTACGTGTCGCCGACGACGCCGGGGAATCCCAATCGCATCTACCGGCTGTTTGGCGATGTGGATGGCGACGCGGATGTGGACACGACCGACTTCATCCAGTTCCGCCTATCCTTCGGCGGCAGCAACTTCGCCTTCGACTTCGACGGCGCGGTCGCCGCCAG
>JANNLP010000273.1:0-11512 GCA_031396905.1 Gemmataceae bacterium | reverse complement strand
CGCCGGGATAAACCCGGCGGGAGTTTCTCATTTGCCACCTTTGCCATCTCGTCATCACACCGGCGCAGATCCTTCTTCGCATCCTCGTCATCAGGCCGGGTTTTCAGATAGTTCCGCAGGTGAAACCGTGCCCCGAACCAGAGATCCCATTTCATGCATTCTTGCGCTCGCTGGCGTGCCCAGGTCGGATCGAACCGATTGAGCCATTCCCAGTAGCCACGGTCGATGTCGTCCATCGGTTTGGGTTTGGTCAAGAGAATCGTGCCGTCCTTGCGCGTCGAAAAAAACCATTGCCCGTCGGGGTTACGTGATGGGTCAACGGGTGTTGCCAACCATTTTGCTGCACCGGCGTCCTGAACTTCGTTGCCTGTGGCCACATCCCAGGCTTTTTCCGTCCCATGCCCGTCTCGGACCGCCAGCCGTGTGCCGTCCGGGCTATGCGCCATGCGAATAACGGCACTTTTTTGCCCGCGCAACGTCAGTTCTTTCCGCCCTGGCCGCGCGTCCCACACTTTGATTGTGCCGTCCAAACTCCCTGACGCTAGACGACCGCCGTCCGGGCTGAAGGCCACGCTTCGCACACCCATGATATGCCCGCGCAGGGCCAACTCTTCACGTCCCGTCCGCACATCCCACAACTTAATGGTGTTATCGTTGCCGCCCGAGGCTAGGCGTCCCCCGTCCGGGCTGAAGGCCACGCAGTCGACGCCATTGTCATTCCCCTGCAAGTTCAACACTTCCCGCCCCGTCCGCGCGTCCCACACTTTGATGGTCTTATCGGAGCTGCCCGACACCACGCGCCCCCCGTCCGGGCTGAAGGCCACGCTGGTGACTGCGCCGGTATGCCCGCGCAGGGTCAACTCTTCGCGGCCCGTCTGTGCGTCCCAAACTTTGATAGTTTTGTCGGCGACAGTCGCTACCAGAACTTGGTGCCCCCCATCCTGGGGGTAAACCGTGTTGATGGTGTTGTCCGAGCTACCCGAGACCACTCGCCGACCGTCAGGGCTGAAGGCTACGCTGGTGACATTTGAAGTATGCCCGCGCAGGGTCAACTCTTCGCGTCCAGTGCGGCCGTTCCAGACTTTGATGGTATTGTCATTGCTACCCGAAGCGATGCACCCCCCGTTGGGACTGAAGGCCACGCTGGTCACTAGATTGCTATGCCCGCGCAGAGTCAACTCTTCGACGCCAGTCCGTGCATTCCACACTTTGATTTTTCCGTCGTGATCTCCAGACGAAATGTGTCCACTCCCCGTCGCCAAGCGCTCCCCGTCCGAGCTGAAGGCGACGCTGTTGACTTCGCTGGCATGACCACGCAGTGTCAACTCGTCGCGCCCTGTCCGCGCGTCCCATACTTTGATGGTGTAATCGCCGCTGCCCGAAGCGATTCGCGTTCCGTCCGGGCTGACGGCCACATGGCGGACATCTTTGGTATGCCCGCGCAGGCTCAATTCATCGCGGCCGGTGCGTGCGTCCCACATTTTAATCGTGTTATCCGCGCTGCCCGATGCCACACGCCCCCCGTCCGGGCTGAAGGCCACGCTGCGTACAAAGCTGGTATGCCCGCGCAAGGTCAACTCTTCGCGGCCGGTGCCGGCGTCCCACACCTTGATCGTGTTGTCGAGGCTGCTTGAGGCCACGCGCCCTCCGTCCGGACTGAAGGCCACGCTCTCAACATTGTCGGTATGCCCGTGCAAGGTCAACACGTTACGCCCAGTCCGCGCGTCCCACACCTTGACGGTTTTGTCCCAATCCCCTGACGCAATGCGATCCCCATCAGGGCTGAAGGCTACGCTACTGACTGGGGAATGCCCGCGCAGGGTCAACTCTTCACGGCCAGTCCGCGTGTCCCAAACCTTGATTGTGCCGTCTGTGCTGCCCGACACCAGCCGCGCCCCGTCTGGGCTGAAGGCCACGCTTTCGGCGTCGCGGATATGCCCACGCAGGGTCAACTCTTCACGGCCAGTCCGCGCGTCCCAAACTTTGATGGTTTGGTCGTTAAACCCGGCCGCCAGCCGCGCGCCGTCAGGGCTGAATGCGACGCTACCAAACAAGGCATCATCCGCACGCAATGTTAACTCCTTCCGCCCAGTTCGCGCATCCCATACATTGATGGTGCCTTCGGTCGAACCCGACGCTAAACGCCCGCCATCCTGGCTGAAGGCTACGCTGCTGACCGTGCAACTCCTGAGACTCGTTCGTACGGTCAACTCTTCCCGCCCCGTCCGGGTGTCCCACACCTTGATGGTGGCGTCATCGCTGCCCGAGGCGAGTCGTTCGCCGTCCGGGCTGAAAGCCACGCTTGTGACACCGCTCGAATGGCCGTAGAGTGTTGCCGGCGTTCCCAGCGATTGCCGATGGGCGTAGTTCCAGCCCCAACCGCGGTACTTGCCGGGGACGCGCGATAGGCAGTCGCGTGTGTTCCACACTTCACCGGCTTGCCACCAAGCGCGAGCGAGCAGCAAGTCGGAATGTGCTAGATTGGCGTTGGCTTCCTCTCGGGTTTCGCCGACTTTGTCAGTCGCGGTATCAAGGTCGCGCTGTTGTTGTGACAACGTTTCGTCTTTCATCGTCAGCCAATACGAGAAACCAATCGCTCCGCCGAGAAACACAAATGTGCCAACTACCAACGTAGCCACCAACCCGGCCGCAGCCGGGTGGCGCTTCGTCCACCTCCAAGTACGTTCTATCATGCCTTGGCGCCGCGCTTTGATTGGTTTGTCGTCCAGGAAACGTTCCAAATCCTCGGCCATCGCCTTCGCAGTGGCGTAGCGATCCTTCGCTTCCCGCGCCGTCGCCTTGTGGACGATGGTGTCAAGATCGCGCGGAATGTGCCGGTCGGCCAATCGGGGTGGGGGCACGCTCGATTGCGTGACCTGTTCGATCAGCTTCATCCTGTCCTGAGCAGCGAAGGCGGGCGAGAGCGTCAGCATTTCAAAAAGGGTGACGCCAAGGGCATAAACATCGCTGCGGGCATCGCTTTCGCCGCGAAACCGCTCCGGGGCCATGTAGCGCAGCGTGCCGATAATGTCGCCGGTGCGGGTGAGGTCGGCGTCGTCTTCGAGCTTGGCCAGGCCGAAGTCCGTGACCCAGGTCGTGCCGTGAATGTCGATCAACAAGTTCGATGGCTTGATATCGCGGTGCAACACGCCCTGATTGTGGGCATAAGCCAATGCCTCGGCCGCCTGCTGAATGATTTTGGCGCACTGGCGGAAGTAACGGGCTTCGGGTTGCTTCGCGAGCGTGGAGGAATCTTCAGTATTAACGAGCCGGGGGGCTTGTCCCCCCGGAAGTCGCTCCCGCCGGGATAAACCCGGCGGCTCGTCAAGAGGCGACGACTCACAATGAGGCGACAGGTCTCCGTTTGCACTACTCGCCGGCGCGAAAGTGGCCGTCAATATATTGTTGGCGACCTGGCTGGCGGCGTTGTCCTTGGTTTTCGCGCCGGTGCGTAAGCGGCGGACTTCATCGAGCACGTCGTTGAGTGGTTGGCCGTGGATGTATTGCATCACGTAGAAGTGAGTGCCGGCATCGGAACCGACGCCGAACACGGGCACAATGTTGGTATGGTGCAGCCGGGCGGCGGCACGGGCCTCGCGGCGAAAGCGTTCGAGTTGATCCGCATTGCCCGGTGCGGCCGGTGGCAACACCTTCAGCGCGACATGCCGACCCAGCGACTCCTGCACCGCCTCATAGACCACACCCATGCCGCCACGGCCAATCTCGCGCAACACCCGATACTCGCCCAGCCGCTCCGGCGGCGGGGCAGCCTCGGTGGGATAACCAGCCGTGTTGTCGGTCGGGCGGACCTGCTCCATCATCAAGAGCGCGCCGAAGACTTCCCGAATCTCGTCGGCGAGTGCCGGGTGCGCGGCGGCGTAGTCATCGATGGTGACCGCTTCGCCGGCGCGCAAGCGCGCGAGAAACTCGTCAGCAAGGAGATCGATAGGATTGACGTCGTCGGTCATAGCGTCCTTTTTCACCACGAAAGACACGAAATGAAGAGACAACCGTTTTTAGTCTGCTTTCGTGTATTTCATGTCTTTCGGGGCAACTAATTCCCTTTCAGTGCTCTAGAGAACATATCCGGCCGGCGGAGTGAGTTGTACACAACCGGGCTTGGGCGCAAACTGCCCATGCGGCGATTGAACCCGATAGCGCATTTCCTTGTTGTCCGTAGCGACTTCTCATTCGTCGCGGATTTTCGCTTGACTTTTCCAAACTTATCGTGTATACATGTATAGTATCGGCGCGACACGCCGATGCACTGCGATGTTCTCGCCAGACTCGGAACCAGTTTGGTTGGCACATCGATCGCGCGGACGGCTTGCCGTCTGTCTGCGCGATGATTGATGCGACAGCGGCTGTTGGCGTTCATGGCTTGCGCGGCATCGGTTCCAGCCGTGCGAATCGTCAACGTTTAACAACGATTGCATGAAGTACTCGCGCCGAGGTCGATTAACGGCTAGTCTACGTGTTGAGAGGCGATGCCGCGGGACAAAACGATCCGGCGCTATTGTCGCGTAAACAACCTCACCACCCACACCCTCGCCATCAGCGACAAATGGGTTGACTCAACTGAGTTCAACTCAAGAAAAAAGAGCGCCACACGCGCCCACCTCGAGTGTGGCAACCAGGTTGGCCGCTGCGGTCGTAGCGAGCGTGACCATTACCCCAAGTGCCCGCGGCATCCCCTTTCCAGCGCGTGGGAGTGCGCGCGGGCGGCTATGGGGGCGAGGGAGTGAGAGTCGGGAATCGGGTGCCGGGGATCGGGCATCGCGGGTCGGGGCTGGCGATTGATCGCCAGTGAGAGTGTTCTTTGACAACTGAATTGAATTGTGGCGCGGACCGCTGCCGAATGTGCGGGGGGCAACCGCGCGATGCGACCAATCCCTCTCCTGCCCCTCCCTGCGAGGGAGGGAAGACAAACACCCGAACCCCGATCCCCGACTCAAATCGACCCGCCAAAGCGCAGACGGAACTGGATGAAGTCGCTGGCGGCGACCGCACCGTCGTTGTCGATGTCGAAGTAGGGGTTGCTACCGCCGAGGGCGAGGCGGAATTGGATAAAGTCGTTGGCGGCCACCGTGGCATCGCCGTCAATGTCGCCGAAGAATCGGAACAGATCGAACGTGTAATCGGGGCCGGCCGAGCCATTGCCATCGCCATCCAGTGCTTGACCGAAGGAGTCTGTAACTTGCGAAGAAAACACCGACATGGTGTAACGGCCATCGATCAGTGAAGTGCCTTCCGTGAAAAAACCGGAGAAGGTCAGCGTGGCAATCGTTTGCGTCGGAGTGCTCGCGGATGTATCCACAGCCAGCAATGCATTGCCTAGTGTTCCACCGGGTCCGGTGCGGGCAACCTGGAACGCATCAGCCGGAATCGCTGGCAGCGTCACCACGGTGCTGAAAGTCACGGTCAACGATCGCACGCGGGAACGTTGAGGGTTGCCATCGTCCACGACCGGCGTGCCGCTGATGGTGGGTGGCGCCGCGCTACTGATACTCGCGGCCAGCGTGTACTCGCCATTGGAACCGCCGACGCCCGACACGTGAACGCGATAATTGCCGGCCGCGCTGGCGGCTTTCGTCAATTTCGAGTTGATGCCATCGCCGGCCGAGTTGTCATCGCTGCCGACAATCGTGTTACTTGGATCGTAAAGCTCGATGACTGGATCCAATGCGTTCACGAATTCGCCGGTACCACCGCCGGGCGTGGTCGTCGTCAGCGTGATAACCTGGCCTGGGGTCAGCGCAACCGTGTACCAATCGTCATTGCCACTGATGGCACCGACGGTGCGATTGTTAATCAAGGACTGTGCCGTGGCGAAAGAATCATTCGCTTCGGTATCCTGAGCTGCGTTGCGGGTCAACGACACGATGTAATCAGTCGCATCAGCACCGCTGACACGAACAAACCACGTGCCGGACGCAAGCGGCGTAAACGCAATTGTCTCGTCGTAATTGGTCGCGCCCAATGCGCCAGTGGCAACAGGAGCCCCGCCCGCGTCGAGCAGTTCCAGGTCAATGTTGCCGCCGGTGAGACTCCTGCCGCCGATGGCAAGCGGTTCATTCGCCGTAACAGCGAACGAGTACAAATCGACGTCGGCAACCGGAGTCAGCGGCGTCGTCGCGGACGACAGATCGACGTTCAGGGTGTAGGTACCGGTGCCCGAATTGGGCAGCACTTCAACGTAAAACAATCCAGTCACAGTGGCGCGATAGGCATAGACATTGGAATTGGCGCCCAGGGCGGTGCTGGCACCAATCTCGGCGGCCACGATCGTGCCGGCACTATTGCGAATGTTGAGCCGCGCGTCGAGTCCGCCACCCGACGTGATTCGCGCCGTGACGACATCGCCGGCGTTAAGTTGATAGCGGAAGTAATCGCTGTCGGCCGCCGTGCCGGTGATTGTGGACCGGTAGTTGACCGCCCGCCAACTCGTCGAGGCGTTGTTCGCCGTGGCGACAGAATCGTTGGCTTCCGTTTCCGACACGACCACGCCGCCGGTTGTCGGGGCGGTGCTGGCATTCTCCAGGTAAACGGCGAGTTGGTAGGTGCCGGTGGCCGTGTTGAAATTGTTCGCACGAACGTAATACGTGTCGGTCGAGGTGATGGTAAAGCGATGGATCAGGGAATCGAGGAAGGTCGGATAGCCCGCGTCGTCGTTCTCCGTAATCGTCGTCGCACCGCTCGCGGTGCTGTAGAGTTGCACCAATGGATCGGCCAATGTGCCGCGAGCCGAGCCAGAGCCGGATTCGGTGATGGTCAGGATATCGCCAGCCTGAAGTTGACCAAGATTGAAGTAATCGGTGTCAGCGGCGCTGCTGAGAGTGCCGGTCAGACTCATTTGATACAAGTTGGTGGAAACCGTCGCAAAGTCGTAGCGGCCGTCGTTGGACTCGGCGGTGGAATTGTTCGGTTCCGTTTCCGAGGCGATGGCCGCGCTGGTGTTGACAATCCGGCCGCGCACTCCCGACCGCGTGGCGCCGCCGCCCAATGCGTAAGCGCCGGCAATGGCTTGAGCCGTGCCCGTCGTTTCGTTGGTGGCACCGCCGTTGCTTTCGCCTTCGCGATCGGTGTTGACATCAACGCGGAAGCTGTACGCACCGATGGTGGACGCCAAGCCGCCGACCGTGAATGTGTAGAGTCCGGCCGTCGGTGTCGCCACACTGGTCAGCGAAGCCGCCGCCCCGTTAGCGGACGACGATGCGGTTTGATTCACGCCGCCGGGGCCTGTCAGCGTCAGCGTGGCGCGGAGGCCGGCCGATGGAAGCAACTGCACGCTTACCGATTGATCCGCATCGAGAGACAGCGTGAACGCGTCAGTGTCGCTGGTAGTATTCACCGTACCCGTGGTCAAACCGGTGTAGCTCAAGATTCCGCCGGCCGACGTGGCCACCAACGGTGTCGTGATGCTTCCGGTGTCGACATCCACGTTGTAAGAGGCGGCGAAAGCGTCGTTGCCGGTGCTGCTCAGGTTTTGCACGGCCCCGGACGGTAGCGTTACATTGACCGCAGTCTCGGCCGTCAGCCCGCTGAGCGTGTAACGGACGACGTTGGTTGACTGCAAATTAGCCCCGGTCACGGTTCCTTTGCTGAGTACCAAGTCGTCGGTGCCGATCGAGCCGGGGTTCACGTCGGCTGCGAACGTGAGGTCCAACGTAGTGAATGGCGCGGTCACTATCGTTCCGCTGGCGGGACTCGCACTGGTGACATTGAAGCCGCTGGACGGCGTGATCGTGAAATTGACATTCGAGATATCGAAGAAGATATTTCCCACCGGCTGCACTTTGATACGCGCCGAGCCGGTCGGCAAGTTCGGCACGATGATCAACTCGGAACCATCGTTGGCCGTGCTGGCAACGATGGTGTTAGGGAAGGTGTTGCCACCGTCGGTGCTGAGCAGGATTGTCACATTGGTGGCATTGATGCCGCCGGCCGTGGTACCGGCCACGTTCCAGGTCACGGATTGACTGGAGCCGCCGGACCAACTGACAGCGGTGTTGGGCGCGGTAACGGCAAACGCCGCTCCCGTGTTCACAACCGTTATCTTCATGTCGTCGGTGGCGATGCCGCCGCCGTTGGCGCGGTTGTCGCGAACCGTCAGTCGATAATTGAGCGTCCGGTTAGTCGTTGGCAGAATCTCGCCCGTTGCCAGCGTGTTGTTCAGCAAGTTGCTCAAACGCGGCAGCGTGCGCACAGGGTTCGTTGAGGCTTTGAATGAGCGTTGAATCGGGCTGGTGCCATTGTCGGTCAGCGGCAGGTTCTGTGCCACACCGAGGTCGAATTCTTCCCAGTTGTAAGTGATTGCGTCGCCGTTGGCGTCGGTTCCGGCACCAGTCAGTTCGAACGGTGTGCTGGCCGGAATGTTGCGGTCGACCCCGGCATTGACGGTGGGGATGGTGTTGCCCGTCGCGGTGGTATTAGTCCCGGGATTAGCGACTATGAAATTGACGATCTGGTCAAGACTCCTGGCATGGAAATAGGCGTCGGAGTTGGACTGAAGGTCATTGCTTCCGGTGATGCCGGCATATCCCATGATGGTGCTGGCGCTGCCGGGTTCGTAAGCCGAACTGGACACGCGGCCGCCAATGGAGCCGTTGAAAGTATGGTCGCCGTCAAACTGGTGGCCCATTTCGTGGGCGACGTAATCGATGTCGAAGGCGTCTCCCACTGGGGATCCCGAACCGGTCACGCCCTGCGCCTTTTGCCCGGCAATGGTCACCACGCCGAGGCCGGCCACACCGCCGCCGCCCGTGCTGAAGACATGGCCAAGGTCGTAATTCGCCGAGCCAATGACACCATCAATGTTGGACTGGTTTTCACCGAGCATCTTGCCGCCGTCGCCGTTCGTGTACGGATCGGCGCCGGCATTCGTGTAAACCAGAAGGTTGTTGTTAGCGATCAGAGTCAGACGAACGGCCAACTCGAGTTCATACACCCCGGAGACGCGGTTGATCGAGGTGACGATGGCGGCCTGCCCAGCCGTGACCGTGCCGCCGAAAAACGCCGTGTACTCGCCCGTCGCCGCCACTGCTGTGCGATACGTTCTCAGCGTCGTGCCATTGGTCGTCCTGACTCCGCCCGGCCCCACATTGACTGACGATATCACATCGTGATCGTCATGGGCTTCAAGGTCTCCATGCAATGGACAAGTAAAAACGTTATCGTTGACAAGATTGCTCTTGTAATAACTGATGTATGCAGTCGATTCGAGGCGGAAGTACGGATCGATGTAGTACGCCCCGTTGGGCGTGAGCACCTGAACATGAAACCCGGCACTGGTGATGTCGGCCGCCAGCACGGCGGTCGGATCATCCACGCCCTGGCCGCGATATGTGTGCCAATCTGGATATTGTGCCGCCAGCCCCGGCTCCATGAGGGACATTTCCCAGACACGGAATTCCTGGAAGCTGCCATCGGGTCGTGGCAACATCACGATGAAGCTGCCGCTGTTGTAATTGGCGGTGAACTCTTGTGGGGCATCGCCCAACTTGTCCATCAACAAGTCACTATCGAGTTGGAAGTACAGTGAATTGGGCGCGACAATCGCCGGTGTATGGTCACCCTTAACCGGTGGTTGGCCCAACACACTCCACGACGTGGCTGCCGTATCGCCGAGCCGAATGGCTTCGGCCATCGTGTGCGGCCCCATAATACTGATGGCCGGGGCGAGCCGTTCCTCAAGACGCAGAAGATTGATGTTGTTCGGACGGACAAAACTGCGACGACGATGCGATGACATAATCGACCCTTTAGTAAGGTGGGAATATCATTCCCGAATGTCGGTACGTAACGAGTATGGACGGAGGGGCGCGATCCCAAAGGCGAACGGCCTGAGGAGGGGGTTCCATCAATATAGCGGACTTTTGCAAGGAAATCCAACAGCAAATAGGGCTTTCATGACTCCGGCCCTGTTAAACCGTAAGGCCACAGCCACCTGAACTCATGCTCGAATGGTGCTGGTGCCTGCCTGAGATTCCAACCGACGTCCCAAATTTCACGATTCAAGGTCACGCGGTGCGGCCGCCCTCCCTGCCACGCGCAAGTTGTACACTATCTGTAGACTGTCTACTTCGAAATTCGCGGACGCACCGATGCCGAACCTCTCGGAAACCTTTCGCACAATCCACCGGCTCCGGCAGCATGCCCGCGAACTGCAGACGGAAATCGAACGTGCTCCGGTTCAATTGAAAGCCCGGCAAACCGTTGCGGCCAAGCCTGCCAAGGCCCGCGACGACGCCAAGGAGTTGTTGAAGAAATACAAGGTGACGATGCTGGAGCGCGAGTCCGATCTCAAAGCCCAGCACAAGCAAATCGAACGCTGGCGGCAACAACAATCCGAGGCCAGCGATCAGAAACAATATGAGACACTAAAACACGAAATCGCCGCCGCGGAGACGCGCTGCAATGCCCTGGAAGAGACGATCCTGACGACGATGGGCCAGGCCGAGGAACTCGCGCCGCAAATCCCCTTGCTGGAAGCCGCCTCCGTAAAAGCCCAAAAGGAACTGGACGCATACATTGCGGACACGCAGGCCCGGTTGGCACGGCTTGCTGAGGAACTCAAGCTCGCCCTGGATGAGTTGAAGGCAGCCGAATTGAATGTGCCCGACGACGTTCGGCCCGAATACAGCCGCCGGATTACGTCTTATGGAGCCGACGCCCTGGCCTCCGCCGCCGGCAACTCCTGTGGCCACTGTCACACGGCCATCGCGGCCCAGGTGATGATTCACCTCAGCCTGGGCCATTTCCTCACCTGTACGTCATGTTACCGGGTACTCTACGCGCCGGAATAATGCGAATTTTCGCTTCCGCCTTGATTTGCCGTGGTGGCATTGACTAAAATTGGGACAGCAAAGGGATGGGCCGGCCGATATAGGTGGATGGATTCCCTTCCGAGTTCTTCAGAGTCGTTGGTCATGCAACATCCGATTATCGTTGATGCCGACGGAGGCACCACCTATCCCGACGCTGTGGTGGACCACCACGACCTGTACACCGAAGCAGCCGTCGAGATGGAACGCGACAAGTGGATTCGTTGCGAAAAAGCCGGCTACGATATGGGCGATGAAGCCAAGCGCCGTTGGGTCCGCGAGCATTGGCACACATTCGTCCGTGAACGACTTTTCGAACACCTGCACGGCAAACGTTATTGGAATGATTTCGAGCACGCCGACTTCGGCCGGCTGAACCGCGAGTTCAAAGACGACCAAGTCCTCCTCGACCGCATCATGGATCGCTTCCAGGTCGGCCAGGAAAATCTCAACGTGCTCATGTGGGCCTACGATTTCAACTTGCCGATGGAACGCGTCCACAACATCCTGCTCGCCATCAATATCAACCGCTGCCGCATTTTTCACGGGTTCGAGTAAGCGCATCGTCATCTGGGTAGTGGATCAATTTGCTACAGCGCGAGGAATTGACGGGTTAGGAAATGCTCTCGTCTTCTTTGTGTTTTCCTTTGTGCACTTTGTGTCTTTGTGGTGCGTTCTTAAGACCAACC
>JANNLP010000237.1:0-11739 GCA_031396905.1 Gemmataceae bacterium | reverse complement strand
CCTGGCCTGCGATTGCGACGTGTGCCAATCGACCAATCCGCGCAATCGCCGCCACCGGCCCGGCGCGATGATCACGACAACATCCGGCCACAATCTGCTCATCGACACACCGCCCGAATTGCGCATCGAGTTGTTGAACGCCGGTGTGAAGCTGATCCACGCGGTGTTATACACCCACTACCACGCGGATCATCTGTTCGGCATGGACGACCTGCGACAATTCCCCAAGCACCTCAACGGTCCGGTGCCTCTCTATTGTGCCGATGATGTTGAAGCCGCCATCCGTGAGTGCTTTCGGTACATCTTCCCCGCGCCGGGTACGCCGACGACGTCATGGTTACCGAAAGTCGAGTTCCAGCGGATCAAGCCTGGAGAGATCTTCTATGCCCACGGCGAACGTGTACTACCAGTCGAGTTGGTCCACGCCCAGTTTCGTGTCCTCGGCTTCCGCGTCGGCAGCCTAGCCTATTGCACTGACGTGAACCGCATCCCGGAAAGCAGCCAGCAACACCTACGCGACCTCGACGTGTTGATCCTTGGCGCACTGCGCTATCGGCCACACCCGGCTCATTTCAGTTTTTCCGAGGCTTTGGACGTCATCGAGAAACTCAAACCCAAGCGCGCCTACCTCACGCACCTTTCCCACGAAATCGATCACGATGTTGTCGAGCGCGACCTGCCGCCGCATGTCCGGCTCGGCTACGATGGGTTGTCGTTCGAGTTTTGACGGTGCAGAACAAGCCAAATCCCTCCGCATGAAATAGCATCATCCGAATGCGTCGCAATCGCTGGCTTTCAACTCTGGGCAAATATCTCCTCGGACTCACGGTGTTGGCGTATGTCTTGTGGTCGCAATGGCAGCCGAAACCCGGCACGCCGGGGCCGGGCCTGGCCGACGCTCTTGCGGGGCCAATGCAAGTCGGCCCGTTTGTCATCGCCGGCTTTTGCGCCGGCATGGGTACGTTGATCACCATCGGTCGCTGGTGGGTGTTGGCCCGCGCACTGGCATTGCCGTTGCCGCCACGCGAAGCATTGCGACTTGGGCTGCTCGGTTACTTTTTCAATACTCTGTTGCCGGGTGCCATCGGCGGCGACCTGGTGAAGATGGCGGCCGTGGTGCGGTCGCAAGATCGCCGTACGGCCGCGGTAGCCAGCATTTTGTTTGATCGGGCCATTGGTCTTGGCGGCATCGTGCTGTTGGTAGTTCTTGTCGGTGGCGGATACTGGCTCAGCGGCGATCCACTATTGAGTAATCAACCAGCGCTCACGCGGATTTTTCGATGGTCGTGCTGGTTGTTTCTCGCGGCAACTATTGTGTGGGTGCCGCTTGGATGGTTACCGCAATGGCGTGCCGATCGTCTCGCGAACCGGCTCGCGCTCATTCCAAAGCTCGGCGGCGTGCTGGCCGAATTCTGGCGCGCAGCGTGGGCCTATCGGCATCAACCGCGCGCGACCGCCATCGCACTCGGTTTGTCGCTTATCAATCATGTCTTTGGTGTTTTGTCATTTCACTACGCGGCCCGTGCCTTCGCGCCGAGTTTTTCTGACTTGCCGGCTCTCGGCGAACACTTCCTGCTGGTACCCGTTGGCCTGACCGTCAAAGCGCTTTTCCCTGCGCCCGGCGGGGCCGGCGGCGGCGAGTTCGTTTTTGGCACGCTCTACGGCTGGACTGGCCGGCCCGAAGCCTTAGGGGTCCTGGGCAGTTTGGCCGTGTTGGCGTTGGCGTGGATTCTTGGGCTGATTGCCTACGTGTTCGCCATGATGTTGAAGAACAGCAGCGCAAACGCCAACGGCCCGCCATGAAATGGCAGGCCGTCAACATTTCGTTTGGTTGGCTTTGGCTATGCGATTTTTTTCTTGCGACGTGACCAAGTCGCCGCGCCTATGGCGCCGATGACGGCCAAGGTGATCGTGGCCGGCTCCGGCGTCTCCGCGGGGTTGCCACCCGTGGTTGATTCGACGGGTGGATCGATTGGTGGCTCAACAGTATCCACCGGACTGTCAATCGGCCCGGGATTGTTGGTTTGCGGTGGGATCACGACTGGCGGCGGCGGCACCACTGGCTCTTCCGGCGTCGAATTTACTGGACCTGTTGGTGTTGCCGGATCGCTCGGCCCGGTCGAGGTGTCTGGTGGCGTATTAGTGTTATCAATCGGATTCCCAGTCCCGCCCGATGGCACGCTTGGCGCCGGCACGGTCGGAATGGGCACTGGCGGATTCGCCGGACCCGTCGTACATGGCACCGGATTCGCGCTCACAGTCACTGACGAGCCTTCCGGCAACGTCGTGCTACTGGAGACGGTCGAGCCATCCGTCCCGAGCGTCGTCATGATAATGGTAATGGTAGCTTGCGTAGAAGCGGCAGCCCGCGGCGCTCCCAGCAGAAGCAACGTCGGTATCGCAAATAAAGCCGCGAAAGCCCCGAAGCGAGTCATAGCAGGATCCTTCCTTTCGACGTGCGCCCGATGCGGAGCCAAATTCCGCCCAGGGAGGGGTAACGTCGCCATTCGTCCGAGGCACGGTATGCGCCCAGCACGTGGATGGAACCATAACCCAGCCGCCAGCCCTGTCAATGCCGAGTGCCACGACTTGAGTAAAAACGGCGGCATCCCGCCTAACCGCCCATAAACTTGACCTTGACGGCATCGCACCATTGGCTTCGTATTCACGCTGTTCATCGCGTTGCCTCCGTGGGGCGGCGACCGAGGTCGCCTCACCTACGGTGTCTCAACCCACATGAAATCCATTGCATCGCGCGGGTTCAGTCCGTCCGGCGCCTTCCAGCGTATGGTTTTCTTCGTCACCAGGTCGCCATACATAAAGTCACCAAGCAGCGGACCTCTTTTGGCGGCGTACAGGGCGTGGCGGCCGTCTCTTGATACGGCAGCATGGTTGTCGTCATATCCTGGCTTATCCTTGATGATTCCCACGTGGCGAAAAAACGCCGCCGCGATACCACCCGAACCGTAACCCGCAAAGTCTTTGACCTCTCGTCGTAAATATGCAGGCACTGGCACCCGGCCCACTGTGGCGTAATCATCCGGTGCAGACGGTTTGTGCGGCTCGGTCTTCGATGTGACTGCGCCGTTGGCTATAGCAATGGTCCAAACGTTGTCTCTGTTCACCATATCGCTTATCAACGCGCGAAACTCGACCACCCGATTGGCGTTGATCGTTAAGTCCGTCCCCCGTGGCGTCGGCCAGGAAGAGCCGCCGATGTTGGCTTGGATAACTATTGGAACCGCGATATCTTCAGCGGCACCATCCCGTTGCAGCAAGAAGCGGCCTGTCAGCTCACCGATCTTTGCGGATTCGTGTCGGTCCCACCAATCGGCTGCTGGCCAGGGAACTTGCATCCAGGCCAGATTTTTGCCATCGTCCGAGAGTTTGATCGATATTGCCGCGTTAGAACGGTCATCAAAATCCACGTGCCTGAAATGTGCGACGAATTCTCCGGTTCGTCGATCGACGGACCACAGACCCTCGGATTCATCCGGTTTCCGCACCAGCCAATAGTCGCCATGAACCATACGAACCAACGCCGGTGTGAACGGCACTTGATTGATGATCTCGCCACTGGTCGAGTCGATAAGCAGCCAGTTGTTGCTGTCGCGGATCCAGCAGAAGATAGAACCGCGAAAAACGCCAAACGCGTTCAGGATGCCGCCTTGCCAAATGCAGCGAACATTCCAGGTTCGGTAATCAGCGTCGTAAAGGTTCACAGAGTACATCTTGTCGCGACTATCTACCTGGAGCCTGACGTAGCGTGGGTACATTCCCCAGCTCTTGGCGTCAGGCAAGAAGTCCAACAACATGGTCGGATTCCATCCGGAATAGCAGAATTCAACTCGTTTGGTGATTGGCACCTCCGGTCGCGATGGAATGCACTCCCAGGCTTGCGCCATCGAGGGCAAGTCTTTTCCAACACGTTGCCGGGTGAAGATGACGAACTTGCCAGTTCCCGGAGCGCATTGATCGGCCACCGATGGAGGAAACACATTGAGAATAGGCTCCTGATCCGCCGGAAACTCATGAGTGCTTGCTGATCCGCCTGAACCTGGTGTCGAATTCCATTGCTGGGGTGATTCAATAGCGAAAACAAGCCAAGCCCATATGGCGAAGAAAATTGCCGCTGGTCCCGCCAACAAAATCCAACGACCGCGATTCATGGCCGACGCCTAATGAGTGAGTTGCCCAGTGTTGAGCATATCATAATGCCATGGTCCTTTCGTTGTGCGAGTCGTGTGAGGCTGTGCGGGCGATTGTGACGCCGAAGGGGTCGCGGTTTCTGCTTTGCCAGCTTGCTAATGATGACCCGGCGTTTCCGAAGTATCCGCGGCAACCGGTTGTTCAATGCGATGGCTATTGCACGAGAATTGAAAACAAAGAACCGGTGAAGCCATGACCAAAATGTCGGGCCTGGAAAGTCGCACATTCGCCAGGCCGAACATGGAACGCGTTGCTGCGGAAGCACCGCCGGAAAAGCCGATCACGTTGAAGGTCGGGCGAGAAACGGCTGGTCGGCGCGGCAAAGGCGTGGCGACGATATTTGATATGCCGCTCAGCGAAGCAAGCGTGCTGAAACTGGCCGCTCAACTCAAACAACGCTGCGGCACCGGCGGCACGGTGAAGGATGGCCGCATCGAGATTCAGGGCGATCAACGAGAACGAATTGTCGCGGAGTTGGAGAAACTCGGCTACAAGGTGAAGCGAGTCGGGGGTTGAACGCCGATGCTGCGGCTCTATGAAGATCCCGGTTTCACATTTCGCTTTGCCGAAGACCGGATCATTCCTCGTTTCCATCTGGAAGACGTTGAGCCTGGACGACGCGTATCAATTCACATGATCGAGCGCATCACGGGCAAGCGACCGGACCTGCTCGCTACTGTCGTCGTCGGCTCGGGAGGCTGGGTCGACCTGCCTGAACCGATTGTCGTCCGGGCTGGAGATGTGTTGTTGGCCATACCGAAGTGAATGGACCGACCACGGTCGGCGATTGTCGAGCATAAGCCTATTCCCATTGCGTATGATCGTAGGACGTCTTGAGTGTCACCGCCGGGTGCCCTGCCATTGGCTCGGCAAAGGCATGCTTGAGACCTGCGCGATAACGTCGCCTGCTTGCCTTTCGCAAGCGAAAGCCGTTGCAGCCGACATTGGCTTCACCCGAGGTCTCTCCCAACAACTGCCGACCGAGCTGTCATCGCCCGCTAATTCGTCGGTTGCTACAACACCTTCAGAGGTGCAAGAATGACTTTGCTTCAACGAATCGTCGCGATGAGTACACTCATGATTGGCTTTGGCGTGCCAACCGTGAGCCATGCGCAAGTTGTTCTTTGGAACGAAAGCACCAACGGCAATTTGTCCGGCGACCAGGATTTTCCCAGTGCATTTACGCTTTCGAACGGAGTCAATTCGCTCATCGGAAGCGTCCAGGGTGGAGGAGATTTCCAAGACTGGGTTGCGGTCACTATCCCCACTGGCTTTCAGCTCACTGCTTACACCAACTCGGTGTATGTCTCCGCTGACCCGGTGTCGTTTACTGGATTTCAGGCCGGGCCAACGTTTGTGGGTTCGCCCTTTTCAGCTTCAAGTCATTTGGGCTACATGCATTTTGGCACCAATGTCGCGAACGGCACCTACCCGCTCATGAATGTCGTCGGCATCAATTTGTTGCCGATCATGGCCGATCCGAACGCGGCGCCGTTCGCGCAGGGGTTTACCGTTCCATTGGGGCCGGGCGACTACACCTTTTTGATCATGCAGCTCGGCGCGTTAACTAACTACCAGTTTGACTTTACCGTTGTGGCCGTTCCTGAGCCGAGTTCACTTTTGCTGGGAGGATTGGCCGCAGCGGTCGGGATGGCACGATGGCGGAAACCGCGGCATACCGTAGCAGACCTTAAACATGTCTAATACCTCATGCGGTGGCTCGGCACAGGCATGTTAGCAACCGTGGCTATTGGCGAATACTGCGCATAACGGCAGCGATTCGGAGGAATTGGCCCATTCCCAATGAGGACCGTCGCCATTCCTGCAGGCGCTTGGTGACGTCACCGGATTCCGTGACTCTGCATCGCAGTCTGCGGCGTGCGCACGAGTTGATTACTTCCCGACTAGGTTCAGCACGGCGTGGGTCATGGTGGTTACGCCGTTGCGGATGCTGGGGACGGGGTCGGGGTAGTAGAACTCGGAGTGCATTGTTGGCAGTGGTTGGCCGTCGGGTTTTTCGGAGGCGGCCATGCGGTCGGGCGGGATGGTGCCGAGCCAGTAGATGAAGATGGGCACGCCGGCCCGGCCATAGCGGCCGAAGTCTTCGCCGCCCATGATCGGCGGGCGCGGTTCGACGTTGGTCGGCCCCAGCACTTTTTGGAACACGGCCACGGTCTTTTGCGTGAGCGGTATGTCGTTGATCGTCGCCGGGGTGAACTCGGCCAGGTCGATTTTTACCTCAGGTTCCGGAGCACGCGCGCCCACGGCGACGGCTTTGGCGATACGTTCGATAGCTTCCAGCACGTGTTTGCGAATTTCGTCTTTGGTGGTGCGCACGGTGATTTGCAGCCGCACTTCGCTGGGGATGATATTGTGCTTGGTGCCGCCGTGGATGGAGCCGACGGTGACCACCGATGGCTCCAGCGGATTGACTTCGCGGCTGACAATCGTTTGCAAATCGAGCACTACCCGCGCTGCCAGCACGACGGGATCGACTGTCATGTGCGGGGCGGCACCGTGGCCGCCTTTGCCTTTCATGACGACATCGACCGTATCGACATTGGCCAGCGCCATGCCTTCGGTGTAGGCAACTTTGCCGGTGGCCAGCTTCGGATCGCAGTGCAATGCGAGACCGAAGTCGGGCTTGGGAAAGCGTGTGAACAAACCATCTTCGAGCATGATGCGGGCACCGGAGCCAAGCTCTTCGGCGGGTTGGCCAATGAATACGAGCGTCCCGGCCCAGGCGTCTTTCATGGATGCCAGCGCGCGGGCGGTGCCGACCCAACAGGTCATGTGAATGTCGTGGCCGCATGCGTGCATCACGCCGACTTCGTTGCCATGTTTGTCGCGCGCGCGGACCTTGCTGGCGTATGGCACGCCGGTGTTCTCCGTGATGGGCAATGCGTCTAAATCTGTGCGTACGAGAATGGTTGGGCCATTGCCGTTTTTGAGGATGCCGACAACGCCATTGCCGCCGACGCCGGTGGTCACGGCGAAGCCGGCATCTTTTAGCTCGCGGGCCATGCGACCGGCGGTCTGCACTTCCTGTGCGGACAGTTCCGGATTTGTGTGCAGATGTTTGTAAAGCGCTTCAAGATCGGCGACATCGGCGTTAAGTTTGGTGGTGATGCGTTCGGTGCGTGCGGTGATGGGATCGGCGGCTTTCTTTTCCTCGGGTGCTTTGGGAGGGGCGGCCTTCGCTGGATCACCGGACTTTGGCGGTTGGGCGGCGACGACCGCAACCCAGACGCACGCCAGGAGGCAAGGCAAGCAAAAATGTTTCAACATGGTTCCACGCCGGGAGGGTGATTCGGGTCATTGTCAGAAATGCTATGCTAACGCCTGCACCGTCGTTGGACCTGCAAAAATTCGACGATTTTTCTGCCACTTTCGGGTTCATCTGCGTATACTGCCTATGGAGAGGAACGGAAGCCGTCTCGCCCGAAGCAACGGCGGACCCCATAGGAGTATGGGGCGAACACCACGGACGCTTAAACCTACATCAGTGCCAATCGCGTTCGTTCGTGGGCGTTTGAAGGATTTCCGTCGCTATCCCGCCACCGGAAGGTCCCAGCCGACCATGCAGGTCCTGGACTTATGTACTGTTGGCGTGCGCGCCTGCGCCCGTTGGAGTTGAACGTCTTGCACCTATGGCACGCGGAGAATCATGATATGCGCACCAAGCGACTCACCTTGCAACAGAGAAAAGAGATCTTCGCCGCGCTCGTCACGGCCCAGGACGATCGTATGGGCGTCACTGAGTCTAAACAACATGTGATCAACACCTTCAAGATCTCGGACGTGCAACTCCGTCAGATTGAAGAAGAGGGCATAGAAAAGGAATGGCCGCCGTTGAATGCCGCCCCAGTTGCCCGCGAACTGGCCGCAGTGTAAGTAGCGTAAGTTATTCCTGAAAGAACCGGGCGTCGTGGCATGGCTGCGACGCCCGGTTTTTTTGTAGGCTCACCCCTTCGCCTTCGGCATCAGATATCGATTCGGCACATTCTCCAGCGGTGGCACCTTTCGGCCTGCGGCTTCCAGCAACAATCTAATGTTCGCGTAAATGTCACTTTCGTTCCGGTGGACTTGCGGCATCAGGCCCATTTGGGCGAATGAGATGGGTGTGACATCGAAGAATGTCGTTTCCCACTCGTAGCCTTTGCCCCAAACGAGACCTGCGAGTTTTACGTCTGCCCGTGCGCCGGCAGCGAGCAACAAGCGCATGATCGGTTCGGAGCGGTTGCGGTTCGAGTTCACGGTGTGGAACAACGGGGTGTGTCCATTGAGACCATGTTCATCAACTGCGGCTTTGGCGTTCACGTCGGCACCGGCCTCGATTAACGCGCGGGCGGCGTTCACATTTCCATATTCGGCGGCCACGTGAAGTAGCGTTGCGGCGATCAACGATGTGAATGATGAAACCAATGAAGTACGGTGCGCTAGCAATGAAGGCGTCGCCTTTGCGGCGGTTTTGATCGCATCGGCGTCGTCGAGGAGCACTGATGCTAAAGCTGGGTCAGGCAGTACGGCATGGCGGGCAAACAACAGTCGCAGGCATTCGCCGAGTCGGTCGGAGCGCGTGTATTCCTCCAACAGCCAGTTGACCGGCAGCTTGCCGCGAATCGGCGAACATGCGTCGGCGCCGGCATCAAGCGCGGCGCGAACAGCTTCGGTGTCATGGCCATCGAAGGCGGAGAGAAGATCTTGCGTTGGCGTGGTCATTGAGGATGCCTCATGAGGCCCATTTATTACTTTACTCCACCATGCCCAGCAGGATTTCAATTCCGCGCTCCAGCGTCTCATCCTTCACGGCGAAGCTGATGCGGAAGTGGGTGTCGTGCTGGCTGAAGATGTTGCCGGGGATGACGAAGAGGTTGCGTTCAATGGCCCTAGCGACGAAGTCGCTGCCGCTGCCTTTGGGTGGCTTGGCGTAAACGTAAAACGCGCCGCCGGGGGCGGTGAACTCGTATTTGCCGCGTAGGGCATTCACCAGACGATCACGTTTGCGGCGATAGTCGTTCACCATTGGCGATACATCGCAATCCCACGCGGCGAGGCCGGCATGTTGGGCGATGCTGGGTGCGCAGACAAAGGTGAACTGCTGCAACTTCGCCAGTTGCTCAATCAAAGCGCGGGGGCCGTGGGTGAAGCCGAGCCGCCAACCGGTGAAGCCGTATGCCTTGCCGAAGCCATCCACGACCAGCGTGTTCGGGTTGTACTCGGCGGGGCTGATCGGCGGTGCGTCAAATGTAAACACGCGGTAGATTTCGTCGCTGATGAGCAGCACGCCGTGGCGGTCGCACAACGCGGCCAAGTCACGCACTACTTCGCGCGAGGCCACGGCTCCACTTGGGTTGGCGGGCGAGTTAAACAGCACGACCTTGGTGCGTGTCGTGATGGCGGCTTTGACGCGGTCGATTTCGATGCGGAAGTCGGGTTGTGTGTCGATGATCACCGGCACGCCGCCACAAAGTGCAATCAACGGCGGATACGCGACAAAGTACGGATCGAAGATGATGACTTCGTCGCCGGGGTCCACACAGAAAAGCAGGGCCAGGAGCAGGCCGCCGCTGGTGCCGCTGGTGATGATGACATCGCGATCGGGCTGCCGGTATTGTTCGGTGACCCAGGTGCCAATCTTCTCGCACAGTTGCGGGATGCCTTGCGTAACGGTGTAGCCCGACTTGTCGTTGTCAATCGCGGCTTTGGCGGCGGCTTTGATTGCATCAGGCACCGGGAAGTGCGGTTGGCCGATGCTCAGGTCCACCGGATCCTTCAGGGTCCGGGCCAACTCGAAGGCCTTGCGCACTCCCGACATTTCGATCCCACGCGACCGCTCGGATATCCACCGGTTCATCACGATCCAAAACCTCCCGGGCAAACACCGGCTCGGCCGGCAGCGATTCGAATATCTTGAGGGCGTCAAGTAACGGCACAACGTTGTAGCAACCATCGACGCAATGGCATAGCGAAATGCGCTGGAGCTTGCGCAGAGCATCTTCGATTTCAAAATCGACGCGGATGCTGGCCGTGCGTTGGAGTTCTTCTTCAATCAAATCGTCGAGTTCCACTTGGGTCAGGCCGGCCGTACCAGCGAACTTCAGCAAATAAAAGTAAGCGAGGATGGCTTCGCGGCTTTCCTGTTCTTCGGCCGAGTCGAGCAGACGGTGCAACACGCCGGAGTTGTTGTCGAGGTTTTGATAGTAAAGGCTCTGCGCCAGTTTGAGATTGTAACTCTTGAGCGAGAACTGGTAGCCATAGTATTGCCGATAGCCATAGCCGAAGAGGGCGGCGACGATGCCGAATGGGCCGTATGCGACGGCACCGCCGGCCGCGGCCTGGGCTAACGTAAACAGCGGCTTGAGCAGTTGCCAAGAGATAATGACCAGGCCGGAAAGCAGCGAAAAGCCGAGTTTGCCGCGCTCCATTTTCGGCATCGATAGCCGCGCACCTGGAATCAGCATTTCCAAATCGGCCGTCGGGATGTCCTTGAAGAGCTTGAGAAATACGTTGCGGATGTCGGGGTCTTTGCCGAGCCGGATGTGCGGCCGCTGCTTGAGAATGACGACGAGCCGTTGATATATCTCGACATCGATACTCTTGCGACGAAACCAGGTGCGGAAGGAGCGGATGGTGCGTTTACCTGTATTGCGGCCGCGCACATACAAGGCGAAGCGCTCGAAGACCGTGAGGTCAATGGACATATCCAGGCCCCATTGGCTGGACCCGAATTGCGTAGCCAGAACTTCTTCTTCGGTGAGCCGGCGATAATTGGCGCGGGCTAGTAGCCGGTCGAAAGCGAGGAACAGCCGATCGACGCGTGCCGCCCGGGCCATGACATCGATGGAGTGCAATAGCCGGGTATCCGTGTCAGGATCAAATGGAGCGTAATCGTCTTTCAATCGTTCAAGCAGGCGGTAAAACTCGATGTGAACGCGGTCGCACAGCAAATCGCAGAAGCGGCGAAACAAGGCATCTTCGCCGGGCGGCAATTGGCCCACGAGCAGATTGACCAGATCGCTCCGCCGCAGTGGGATGAAGTGTTCGCGGTCGTGATGAGCCGCCATCACCACTCCATGGCTTCGAGCTTATCGCCCGACGACGTCACCAGCTTTTTCGTCAATTCATCCAGCACGGCGGCCACGTCGCTCATGTGTTCGGGCCGTTCGTGGGCATTGTACGACAGGCATTTCTGGATCAGTTCGCACAACTCGTATGGCGCTTCCTTATTGTGATTGGCCACCGGCTCCAACCGCGCGGTCCACGACTTGGCGTCCAACACCACGCCTTCCCCGGCGGCCCCGGTCGAAGGCGGCAAACGGAACGTCGTCATCTTGTACATGGTCGCGCCGAAGTTAAAAATGTCGGTTCGCTCATTGACGATCTTCTTTTTGACCGTCTCCGGGGCCATGTATTCGGGCGTGCCCTATGTGCTAGCACCAGCCGCGCTCCACTCATCAGCGGCCAGAAAAACTCCCACACCGACACATCGAAACTAAAGGGTGTCTTTTGCAGTACGACATCCTCCGC